>JACUTP010000055.1 GCA_014859785.1 Candidatus Methanoperedentaceae archaeon
TGGATGATAGACTAAGGGCGGCAGGCATAACATACATAACAGGAGCAGGTGCGACGCCGGGAATACTCACGGCAGCGGCAGCAATAGCAGCCAACTCCTTCATTGAAGTGACAGGCGTTGATATCAACTTCGGTGTGGGAATCTCGAACTGGGAATCATACCGCGCCACCATACGTGAGGATATTGCCCACCTTGACGGTTTCTCTCTTGAAAAGGCAGGCAAAATGCCGTGTTCCGAAATTATGGCAGAGCTTGAAAGGAGAAACGGTATTCTTGATATACATAACATGGAGCATGCGGATGATGTGCTTCTTGAGAGGGCCGGGGTGGTATCCCGCGATAAAGTGACAGTCGGCGGTATGGTGGATACGAGAAATCCAAAAAAACCAGTCAGCACAACAATGACCCTTAGAGGAAAGACATTTGACGGTGAAGTTTCAAGCCACAGGTTCATCCTGGGTGATGAGACCACAATGGCGGCAAACGTTGTCGGACCCGCACTCGGATGGATGAAAGCCGGTCTTGAATTCAATGCGCGCTGCATATACGGCGTGTTCGGGTCTGCGGAAATAATGCCAAGATTCGTGAAATAATAATGGAATGGCTGTCTCTCGAACTGGAGAATATAAAGGAACGCGGACTGTACAGGAAGCCCGGTACCGTAGAAAGCGCCCAGACGCCAGTGATAGTGAAAAAAGGGAGGGAATTAGTAAATCTGTCTTCCAATAACTATCTCGGACTGACCGGGCATCCATACGTAAAAAAAGCCGCAATTGAGGCAGTGAAAAAATACGGCACAGGCGCCGGTGCATCAAGGCTGGCAGGCGGGAATACGAACCTTTATGACAATCTTGAGCAGAAAATTGCGCGGTTTAAAGGAACAGAGGCAGCAGTGGTCTTCAGTACCGGATACCAGGCAAATACCGGTGTAATACCAGCCATGGCAGGCACGGATGACCTGATATTGAGCGATGAACTGAACCACGCAAGCATCATAGACGGATGCCGCTTAAGCCGCGCCGATGTCAGCGTATATCCCCATAAAGATACAACCGAACTGGAAAAAATCCTGAGGGAATCGAAACACAACAAAAAACTCATAGTTACAGACGGTATTTTCAGTATGGACGGGGATATTGCCCCGCTACCTGAGATTATCGAGCTTGTTGGAAAATACGGTGCAATGGTCATGGTGGATGATGCCCATGCAACAGGTGTTCTTGGAAAACACTGCCGCGGCACGCCTGATTATTTTAATGTTGAAGTTGATATCAATATGGGAACGCTCAGCAAGGCTCTTGGCAGCATGGGCGGGTATGTTGCAGGAAGCAGTGAACTTGTAGACTTTTTGCGAAACAGGGCAAGGTCGTTCATTTATTCAACAGCACTCCCGCCCCCGGCAGTTGCGGCAGCATCGGCTGCTATTGATGTCATAGAAAAAGAACAGCCTGCAAAGAGGCTTTTTGAAAATGTCAGGATGTATAAGAAAGGTCTTGTTGAAATAGGATATAATGTTACGAGTGAAACCCAGATAATGTATGTTATGGTAGGGGATGCAGGGAAAACCTGCGACGTTTCAGCAGAACTTGAAAGGATGGGAGTGTTTGCGCCTGCAATCCGTCCGCCGACAGTTCCTGAGGGAAAAGGGCGCATCAGGACATCCCTGATGGCAACCCACACGGCAGATGATATTGAAAAGGCGCTTTCGGCTTTCCAGGTGGTAAAGGGAAAATTCGGAATATAGGTGAAGAATTTGGCAGGAATATTCATTACGGGAACGGACACTAGCATCGGCAAAACCGCAGTTGCGGGAGGACTTGCAGGCGCGCTGGCAGATAAAGGTCTGGACGTTGGCGTGATGAAGCCTGTGCAGAGCGGCGCGGGATTGAGAAACGGAATGTTTTACTCCCCGGATGCGGAATTCATGATTGCTGCTTGTGGTTCGCAGGATGAAATGGAACTTGTATGTCCTGTGATGCTGCGTGAACCCCTGGCTCCTTCTGTAGCTGCGGAACTTGAAGGCAAAACTGTTGATGTTGATATCATAAAGAATGCCTACCTTGAACTTGAAAGAAGGCATGATATTGTAATTGTGGAAGGTGCCGGCGGGATTGCCGTACCAATAAAAGACGGTTTCCTTTATTCTGACCTTATAAAATTTCTTGGCATTCCTGCCATTGTTGTTGCACGCGCGGGTCTCGGGACGATCAACCATACCTTCCTTACAGTGGAATATGCAAAAACGTGCGGTATAACTGTAACAGGCGTTATCATTAACGGTTTTAAATGCGGGACGGCAGAAGAGACGAATTCAGGTATAATTGAGAAACTTACAGGCGTCCCGATTCTTGGTATTGTCCCGCATGATGATACGGTGGACACTGAAAATGGCAGGATCGGGAATATTGTTGGGCTTGTGAAGGAATATGTGGATTTTTCTAAAATTCAGGCGCAATAAGATATAAAAACATCATGTTGAACAACAAGCAATTTGTTCAATCCGTTTGATAGCCATAAATCTTGTCATGATGGTCACTCAGCGGCTTATAATGATGGGGATTTTGAAGGATTTCCTCCATCTTTTTCATCACTATTTCGTATCGTTTCCTGTTTTTCTTAAACATTTTGCCGAGCTTCTTTTTTAAATTGGATTCAATGCCCGGTTTATACATCTTCAATTTCGTGCCTCAGCTCATCTAAGCTGGAATAGGTCTCAAAAACGCCGTCTTCTATTATTTTTTCCACTTTTTCCTTGTATCCGGGACGCAGCCTGTGGAGGTCTGCATTGATTTCGCTTAGATCCCTTTGCATATTAGCCATCTGGTCTTTCGAGAAAGCCTTCGGCAAAATTATTAACACCGAACTGATACGAACTCAAAACTAACTCACGGCGTTCGTTTCAGTTCGTCCGGGTTCGCTGTTTTTATCGCACGCTTCATTTTTACAGCAAGGAGATATGAAAATGCGTTTATACTTTCCTATACGTTGAAAAATACAGTAAGTAATTAAGTAAATAATAAAAAAGCAGCGCCAGCCAGTTACAACTTCCTCATTTCCTTAAAATCCACAATAGTAGAAATTGGATGGGTAACAACATTAATCCCGCCCTCCTCAACAGCAGCCATCGAATTAACACCCGCATACACCGCAATACCCACTTTACCAGCATCAACCGGGGCGTCAAGAACAGGTTTTCCCGGTTTTCCGATTTCAGCCACACTTCCAATCTCCATTTCCATAACAGAATCCAGAACCTTCCTGGTTTCTGAAATAGCGGCTTCAGGAACCTCGCGCACATTGGCAAGCAGTTTCCCTGAACCAGAATCGACAGCATCAAGAACCCGCGTCATTTTTTTATTGATGAAAATACGCATCGGGTCAATCGAAGTGCCGTTGTGCATAATAACATCATCAAAATGTGTGGGTTTGCTGTTCTTGATATCCAGTATCCCGCCGTATTTCGTGCTTGCAGGAATCCCGTTTTTCAGCAAAATCCCGTCAACAGTAATGCTGCACATGGTAGAAATCCCGATTTTCCCTTCAGGGATTTTAATATCCTGCGTTACCGTGCCTTCCTCTACCAGCCTGATATAAGGGCTGATGGAACAACCATCATATATTACATGCCGCAGTATTTCCATGGTCCTGTCAAAATCATTCTTGTCGATGATTGACGTATTCGTAATTACGCCACCCTCACCTGTTTTAAGGTCAAATGTGGTATCATAGATAAGTTTTTCGATTTTCGTGATTATGACACCAAGCCTGTCACCGACAAGGGCGTTGTTCAACTCAGCAATACCCACATCTGTAATCACCCTGCCGTCATATCCCTGCCGCTGTGTCAGCCCCCGCTCATCCAGTATCCTCAGGTGGTAGCGGACACCCCTCTCACCGATAGGGTATCCGCGCTCGTTCATCCTGTCAGCA
The DNA here is from genome assembly GCA_014859785.1 of Candidatus Methanoperedentaceae archaeon. Classification (GTDB taxonomy): domain Archaea; phylum Halobacteriota; class Methanosarcinia; order Methanosarcinales; family Methanoperedenaceae; genus Methanoperedens_A. The sequence goes on from JACUTP010000055.1 coordinate 3,931, forward strand.
ATCAGGCGCGCCCCAATGGCTTCATGGTTTTCATAGAGTATCCGCAGGATCTCTATAAGTTTTCTCTGTACCATCGAATCATCAGTCGTTGTAGCCGTCCGTATCACCTTATGTTACATATTAGATTATATTCAGGTACCTGTCAAGTTCCCACTGGTGAACCTGTGTCCTGTACACATCCCATTCAGCTCTTCCGAGCCTCATGAAATAATTATATACATGCTCTCCAAGTGCATCCTTTATAATGCTATCGGTTTCAAGTGCATCAAGTGCGTCGCTGAGGTTACCTGGCAGTGAATCAATACCGTTTTTCTTGCGCTCCTCCTCGCCCATATTGAATATATTGTGTTTGATTGGCTCTCCAGGGTCGGTTTTATTCTTTATGCCGGAAAGTCCTGCCATAAGAATAACTGCAAAAGAAAGGTACGGGTTGCAGGACGGGTCAGGGCTCCTGAGTTCAATGCGGGTGCTCATGCCCCTTGCAGCAGGAATGCGTATAAGTGATGAGCGGTTAGCACCAGACCATGCGACATAAACCGGTGCCTCGTATCCTGGCACAAGCCTCTTGTAGCTGTTAACAAGCGGATTTGTCACGGCTGTGAAGGATTTGACATGTTCCTTCAAACCTCCGATGAAATACCTCAGGGTTTCGCTGACTTCGTATTCCCCGTTCTCATCATAAAACGCATTCTTATCGTCCTTGAAAAGGGACATATTTGTGTGCATGCCTGAACCGTTAATCCCGAATATGGGTTTTGGCATGAACGAAGCGTGAAGATTGTTCATACGGGCTATGGTTTTTGTGACAAACTTGAATGTAATGACGTTATCTGCTGTTGTAAGTGCGTCGGCATACTTGAAATCAATCTCATGCTGCCCTTTTGCCACTTCATGGTGGGACGCTTCAATATTGAATCCCATGTTCTCAAGTGCAACCACAATTTCCTGCCTGATACCTTCTGCAAGGTCGATTGGCGGGAAATCAAAATAACCGCCAAAGTCATGCGGTTTGTTGGTAGCTCCCCCGTCCTTTGATTCAAATAAGAAGAATTCAATTTCAGGACCGGTATTCATGGTAAAACCAAATGATTCCGCCTCCTTAATTGCTTTTTTAAGTACATAGCGCGGGTCACCCTCGAAAGGTTTACCGTCAGGCAGGTGCACGTCACATACCAGTCTTGCAACTTTCCCGCCCCCGATTTCCCAGGGAAGAATCTGGTATGTGTTGGCATCTGGTATTAGTACCATATCAGACTCTTCAATCCTCACAAAACCCTCGATTGAGGAACCGTCAAAGGAGATACCGGACGTCAGTGCTTTCTCTGCCTGTGATACCGGAATGCCCACATTCTTGACCATACCCTGCGTGTCAACAAACTGAAGTCTTAAGAAACGGACATTCTTTTCCTCAATTGATTTTAAAATATACTCTTTTGTTATAGCCATATTCTTCACCGGTTTTTATACCTGTAATATACTTCTTCCTTATTGATTTTATGGCTTCGGCATATCCTCCATTTATTTCCGGCATTTTAGCCTGCCTTCCGAATCACTTTTTTGTGATGTGTTTTGCCCAACTTGAGAGACTAACAAGTGGAGGATATGCTTCCACCATCTCAGGTACTATTTTTCTAATATATATAATTTACCGACAGTCAATTTCCTATTTCCGAGTTAACTTTAAGTATCATAACAGCGATAGTACCTTTCCCCAACGAGAGAGATAAAATGTCAAAGTACAATTTGTTTTTAAATTTCCAGTTGCTGCTGCCACGGCAGCATATGAAAATATCAGGTGTATTGGTTTTACACAAGGGTGAAAAAAATGAAATGTGACGGAATACCATCAGGCTGTGCGATATCAGGAATGATAAGTGAAACCGGAAGGCGGGTTGACGGCAGGGCGGTTATGAAATCCATTGCCTGCATGCATGACCGCTCAAACGGTTTAGGTGGCGGTTTTGCAGCTTATGGCATTTACCCTGAACGGAAAGACCAGTATGCCTTCCATATGATGTATGATGATTTTGAAGCAAAAGAAGCCACTGAGGAATTTTTCAAAGAGGCATTCAATGTGGATAAGGACGAACCCATTCCCGTACACAGGGAAAACGGTATACATAACCCGCCAGTACTCTGGAGGTATTTCCTTGAGGTACCTGAAAACAAACTCCGGTTCATCTCTGAACGGGATTACGTCATGAAGACTGTAATGGAGTTGAATTCCAGCAGTGAAAGAGCTTTTGTAGCCTCAAGCGGCAAGAACATGGGTGCGTTCAAGGGTGTCGGGTATCCTGAGGATATCGGGAAATTCTATAAACTGGAAGATTACCGCGCCTATATCTGGACATCCCACGGCAGGTTTCCCACAAATACACCTGGATGGTGGGGCGGCGCGCACCCGTTCACACTTCTTGACTGGTCAGTGGTGCACAATGGCGAAATATCCTCATACGGGATTAACAGGCGCTACCTTGAAATGTTCGGGTACAGGCTCGAACTCAGGACTGATACCGAAGCCATAGCCTATCTTTTTGACCTTCTCATGAGGCGGCACAGGATACCATTGGAGCAGGCTGTAATGGCGCTGGCATCACCTTTCTGGAAAAATATTGACAGGATGGAACCGGAACAGCGCAAAATTGCAACTGCTATCAGGCAGGTGTACGGAAGTGCACTCTTAAACGGTCCTTTTAGCATCTTAATAGGACACAGCAGGGGTATCATCGGGTTAAACGACAGGATAAAACTTCGTCCCATGACAGCAGCCCGCAAGGACGATATGCTGTACATGGCGTCCGAAGAATCCGCTATCAGGACAATTGCACCTGACCCTGATAAAGTATGGAGCCCCAAGGCAGGAACGCCAATAATCGGAATACTTGATGATGGGGTGGAGTAATGGCAGTACAGCTGCCTGCGGAATTTATCGTTAACGTGGATAATGAGAGATGCAGGAAGTGTAAGCGCTGCATAGTTAGCTGCGGATTTTCTGCCCTTGAATTCAGGAATAAGGTCACTCCCATCCACAGGCGATGTGTTGCCTGCCAGAGGTGTGCCGCGTTCTGTCCTGAAGATGCGATTACAATTACAGAAAACCAGATGGCGTACAAATACAACTATTCATGGACTCCCGAAATCAGGAAAAACATCTTAAAGCAGGCAGCAAGCGGTGGGGTCCTGCTCGGAGGCATGGGTAACCCGAAACCGTACCCAATCTACTGGGACCATATGCTGATAGATGCGTGCCAGGTGACGAATCCTTCCATTGACCCTCTGCGTGAACCTATGGAACTTCGTACGTACCTGGGAGCAAAACCCGATACACTTGAATTTTCAGGTGAGTATGGGAATGTAAAGCTTGAAACCGAGCTTGCGCCCCAGTTAAAACTTGATATCCCTGTTGTTTTTGCTGCAATGTCATACGGTGCGATAAGCCTGAATGCACACAAAGCACTTGCCATGGCGGCAAAACGCATGGGAACCATGATGAATACAGGCGAGGGCGGGCTGCATGAAAGCCTGGTTTCCTATAAAGATAATATTATCGTGCAGGTTGCATCCGGAAGGTTCGGCGTGACCGGTGAATACCTGAACAACAGCGCGGCTGTTGAAATAAAAATTGGGCAGGGCGCAAAACCGGGAATAGGCGGGCATTTACCAGGCGTAAAGGTAGGCGGGGATGTCTCAAAAACAAGGATGATTCCTGCAGGAACCGATGCATTATCCCCGGCACCGCATCACGATATATATTCCATAGAAGACCTCTCACAGCTAATCTTTGCACTCAAGGAAGCGACAGGTTACTCAAAGCCGGTTTCTGTTAAAATAGCAGCAGTACATAATATTGCTGCGATTGCAAGCGGTGTGGTGAGGGCTGGAGCGGATATTGTAACCATAGATGGTTTCCGCGGCGGGACTGGCGCGGCGCCGGTTGTCATCCGGGACCACGTAGGCATCCCTGTCGAGCTTGCACTTGCAGCAGTGGATGACAGGTTAAGGCAGGAAGGAATACGCAACAGAGCCTCCCTGCTTATAGGCGGAAGCATAAGACAGAGCGCAGATGTTGTAAAAGCCATAGCACTGGGTGCTGATGCTGTTATAATCGGTACTGCGGCGCTTATTGCCATGGGATGCAGGTTGTGCCAGAAATGTTATACCGGGAACTGCTCGTGGGGGATTGCCACGCAAAGACCTGAACTTGTGAACAGGCTTGACCCGCATGCCGGTGCTGATATGTTAAGCTTTCTCCTTAATGGATGGAGTAATGAGATTAAGGAAGTGCTGGGCTCACTCGGGATAAATGCGGTCGAGTCACTGCGCGGAAGCCGTGAGAGACTGCGCGGCATCGGGCTTGATGAACAGGCGCTTAAAATACTCGGAATAAAACATGCAGGAATAGGACAGTGATTGTATGAAAATAGATGCAAAGGATATGCAGCACAGGCAGTTAAACATGACCATCCGTGATGCTGTGGAATCAGGAAATACCGGGCTTGAGCTTGATAACGTAAATGGACAGAGGTATATTGGCGGAGGTATGGACGGGGATGTAAAAATCACCATAAACGGCACACCAGGAAACGACCTTGGCTCTTTCATGAACGGTACAGAAATAATTGTGAATGCCAATGCGCAGGATGGGATTGCGAACACCATGAATGACGGCAGGATAATAATCCACGGCAGCGTGGGTGATATCATAGGGTACGGCATGCGCGGCGGGAAACTGTATATTAAGGGAAATGTGGGTTACCGTGTCGGCATCCATATGAAGGAATATGAAGATAAGGTCCCTGTTATCATAGCTGGCGGGACAGCAGGTGACTTTTTCGGGGAATACATGGCTGGCGGGATAATGATACTGCTAGGTCTCGGTTCGGACAACGGGGTTGTCGGGGATTATGTGGGAACAGGCATGCATGGCGGTGTAATATATATCCGCGGTGAGGTTGACCCTCGTGACCTTGGGAAGGAAGTGGCTGCACTTGAACCTGGTGAGGATGACATGAAACTCATAGTTCCGCTTCTTAAGGAGTATTGTGGCTGTTTCGGGTTTGATTTTGATGAGGTAATGAGCAGGGGCTTTACGAAGCTTGTGCCGCTTTCGCACAGACCGTACGGGGAGATGTATGTGTATTGAAAAAACCGGAGTGAAATAATGGAGAGTTATAAGGAACTTGAAGAAGCTGCCTGGAAACAGGGTTTGTGCACGAAATGCGGCGCATGCGCGGCAGTATGCCCTGCAGGAACTATATCCCTGGGTGGCATTTCACCCGTTTATGGCGGGAACTGCAAGGTTGTTGTGGATAATATCCCGTGCGGTGCCTGTTATAATAGCTGCGGCAGGGCGCATGCATCAGAACCAGGTAAATACAATCTTAAATTTTATGCGGCAAAGTCCCGGACCAGGGCGCCATACGCCCAGTCGGGCGGCGCCGTTACTTCGCTTCTGGTTTCAGCCCTTGGTTCTGGTCTTATAGACGGCGCTCTTGTAATGGGGGTTGACCGTTTCACGCAGGAGCCGCGGGCAATGGTTGTAACCACAGGGGAAGAGGTGATGCAGGCGGCAGGCAGCAGGTATTCATGGGGCAATGTGTTTGAGGGTCTGGGGGATGCCGTGAAAAACGGACTGGAACGGCTTGCTATCGTGGGTACGCCGTGTGCTATAGAAAGTGCGCACCGTATAATGTCCTCGAATCTTGACGTGCTGGAATGTTACGGTAAATGTATCAGGTTTACCATCGGTGTTTTCTGTTCAGGTATTTTCGGGAATATTGAGGATGCTGTTTGTGGTGAGCGGGATTTAGAAAAGTGGCAGGTCAAAAAGATGGAAATCAAGGACGGCAAGGTATACGTACACCTGAAAACCGGAATAAAGCAGGTGCCATTCAGTAAAGTAAAAGATGATGCGCTTCCAGGATGTTCAAATTGTACGGATTTTGCTTCTGTGTTCGCTGACGTTTCAGCAGGAAATATCGGGACAGGAGAAGGTTTTACCACACTGGTTATAAGGAACGATTCAGGAAAAGCGCTTGTCTCAAATGCCGTGGAACTGGGAAATATTACCCTTTCTGACGATGTGGATGAATCGGCAGTAGAGGAAGCAGCGCAGCGAAAGATGGACATCCGCTAATTCAACAAAACCGGCTATCATTTGGTTCCTACATCTCAGAAAGCTGTTTCCCGCCAACCCCCACATTATCAGGCTCGGTCTCGTTAATAATCACAACAAACGCCTGCTGCGGCAATCCAATAACCCTCACTGCCTCCCGCGTAAACGACTCAATCAAATCCTTCTTCTGTTCTTTCTGTAACTTAGGGCAGTCTATCTTGATAATCGGCATTTCATATCACCTGTATCATGGATGTGACCGGGAGTATTAAAACATTCCTGATGCCGGGTCTGTTCAGGATTGCTTTTATTAGATGAAGGCTTCAATTAATATGACGTTCTCATACC
>JACUTP010000056.1 GCA_014859785.1 Candidatus Methanoperedentaceae archaeon
GGAGTATATTACGCGTTGCTGTTTGGTCAGTTTAAATGCTTTTATTCAATCTTCCTCAGCATAAAAGACCCATCACGCATACGGAAAAGCCTTTCCTTAAGTATTCCGTATTTATGGTAACTCATAGCCTCGACCTGCCTGCATCCGAGATACTTCATAATGACTTTCCCGTCATCCTCTGACATCCCAAGCTCTTCCACAGGTTTTGATGTCCTGATGCTGTTTCTTGCATAAATTATCCCGTCCTCAAGGTTGGCGCCTGCAAAACCCTTTGCATCTTTCAGGATAATCGTGCCTTTTTTCATGTATGCGCCTGCAAATTCACCTGCTGTTCCCTCAACCACCACAGAACCTCCATCAAGGTGCGCCCCCGTGTTCATTCCTGCATCCCCCCTTACATGAACCGTACCCTTCTTCATCAAAAGCCCTGTGCCATTGAAAACATCGCCTTCCACGGTAACAAGAACATCACAGTCACACCGCGCGGCTATTGTCCCGCGAAGAACCCCGTCATCCAGCAAAAGGTGTTTCTTTTTACTGTCAAAACTGTTCTTTAAAAGCTCGTCTTTCCCCAATCCCCTGCACAGGATTTCCGTAATTGACCTGAATTTTCGAAAACCTATGACATCGGATACAACCTCGACCACGTTACCCGCAGGCTCTTCGATGCTGCCTTTAACATAAATGGTGCCTGAAACCATGCCCATTCCCATCTCAGATGAAACATTGCCTTCAATATAGAGAGTTCCTGCTTTTTCAGGTTTACCATTTCCCCCGAAATGCTTGAGGTCAACCCCCATACTGTACCCCAGCCGTTTTCCGGCATTGCCGTAAATCCTGACATCTTTTTGTTTTTTCAATTCATCAACAAGGTTCCCGAAAGTGAAATCCGTCCCGTTCTGGAATGGTATTATGTCATCATGGCGCAGTCCACCATCCTGCCATGTGAAATTGTAGGTGTAATCGCAGAGGTTATCAACAGTGTTTATAAGTTCAAGTTCCATAAGTCCACATTCCTTTTTTGTAATATTCAAGATTAGTGTTCCCATCCATTAAGTTTATCAGGTTATTCCCCTTTACCGAAAGGTATATAATCAAACGCAAAAAATGCAGGAACCCGGTACAATGAGCAAGATTACAATTGACCCGAATATCAAATACATAAACGGGACACAAAGGGTACTTGACCCGGAGACCACACTTCTGAATACCACAAAACTCCTCCCTGAAATAGGCGTGACAAGGATAGCCAATATCACAGACCTCGACCGTGTCGGGATTCCGGTATTTTCCGCCATCAGACCAAGTGCCGGAGAGGGTGCAATTTCCATTTATTCGGGAAAAGGCTCAACCGAGACAAATGCGAGGATTTCTGCTATTATGGAAAGCTTTGAGAGGTGTCTTGCTGAACAGCCAGAGACCAGCAACAACTTAAACGGCGTGAACCTGGAAGAAGAAAGGGTTGTCAGTACCTATGAGAATCTGAGTGAAAGCTACCCTGCACTGTATCCTGACGCCCTTCTACTTCCCATGCCATTTGCCTGTGACACCAGCATTGAGTGGGTTTCAGGATATGACCTGATGAACGATATGGAGGTCATGGTTCCTGCCAATGCCGTATTCCATCCATACAACCCGCTAAACGGCAGCCAGCTTTTCAGGAGCAATACAAACGGTCTTGCATCAGGGAATACCATAGAGGAGGCAGTGCTTCATGGTTTGCTTGAGGTTATAGAACGGGATGCACTCGGGATTGCCGAATATACCAGGAACCCGGGGCGTGAGATAATACTTGATGAATCTGACGGCTTGAATTACCAACTCAAGCAGCGCATGGAGAAAGCAGGAGTGCTTGTGAAATTATGGCTTCTGGAACATGACGTTGGTGTGCACACGGTTGTAGCTGCGACAGACGATACTGTTCTTCATGACCCTGCGCTTCTTGTCATGGGAGCTGGTTCGCACCTCTCCCCTGAGATAGCTGTTGCAAGGGCGCTTACGGAAGCGGCGCAGAGCCGTGTTGTCCAGATACACGGGGCGCGCGAGGATACTGACAGGGAACAGGTTGTACGTACTTTCGGGTACGAGCACATGAAACGGATGAACTGGTTCTGGTACGAGGAACTTGAAACCGTGCGGATGCATGAATTAAAAGACCACTCAAGCAACACGCCGTATGCGAATATCTATACGGTGATTGAGCTTCTTGACAGGGCTGCCGAGGGTGCGATAATAGTCAATCTCTCGCGCGGAGTGGATATCCCTGTTGTAAGGGCTATAATCCCTTATTTTGAACTTTATACGATTGACAGGGAGCGCACCGGACAGCGCATCAGGAGAAAAAAGAAAAGGGTGAGATTGGCGTGATGAAAGTCGTGGTATATACTGGTATGAGTATAAGCCACAGCGATGCAAAGAATATTCTGGATGCGGATTACAGACCTCCGGTGCAGCGAAATGATATAAAGAAGATTATCAATTCCGGATTCGACATAATCGGGATTATCGAAGGGGTGTTTTTTAATAGCGCCGCTGTTGCACACCGCGAGATTATCGAGGCATTGAATAAGGGAATAACTGTTATCGGGGGTTCGAGTATGGGTGCGCTTCGCGCTTATGAGCTTGAGCCTTACGGGATGATCGGTGTTGGCAGGATATTCGAGATGTATAAAAACGGTTTCCTTGAGTCAGATGACGAGGTTGCTGTTACGTTTGACCCTGAAACACTTGAGCCGCTGTCCATCCCGCTTGTAAACGTGAGGCTTACACTCGATGCGGCACAAGATGAAGGGGTACTTACACAAGAACGGGCTGATGCTGTGCTTGATGTTACAAAGAGGATGTTCTATCCTGACAGGAATTTCAGGAATATCGTGGATGCATGTGTTAAGGAAGGGGTTGTGGATGAGAACCAGAGAGGCAGGCTTGTGGATTATTTCATAAAAAACGAGGTTGATGTTAAGCGTGAGGATGCCATTCTTGTGCTTTTAAAGATTCAGGAGTTAAGGGAATAACATGAAAATCGCATGGGGGATAACAGGCGCCGGACACTTCCTGCGCGAAAGTGTTGACCTTTTAAAAGACCTGAAACAAAAAAACAACCACCTGAAAGTAACCACATTCCTCTCCCGTGCAGGAGAAGAAGTTGTCAGGATGTACGGGCTTGAAGATGAACTCAAAACCATATCAAACGGCGAATACCTTGAAGAGCTATTCCCTGAAAGCGGGCAGGGTGCAAGCGTCCCGAAAGCAGGCAGGTTCCTGCTCCATAAATACGATTTCCTCATCGTAACCCCTGCAACATCCAATTCAGTTGCGAAAATCGCCCACGGGATAGCAGACACCCTTGTCACCAACGCAGTTGCACAGGCAGTTAAAGGCAGTGTTCCGGTTTACATAGTCCCGGTTGATATTGCAGGTACCATAGAATCGCAGATGCCCTATTTCATAGACAGGGAAATATGCATGAAATGCGAATTCTGCCCCCCGCAGGAACAATGCAAGAAAAATGCAATAACAGACCAGGTACAACTCCTGGAATGCTCAGGATGCGGGGAATGCGTGAAATTATGCAGTTACGGTGCCATACAGGGCGGAATGGCAAAGATTAAGGTACGGGATGTTGACTCAGGTAACGTACAAATCTTAAACAAGCTTGAAGGAATAACCGTAATTGATAAACCGCAATCTTTTCCTGACTCGATTCTGTAATCATCAAAAAATTGAAGTACTAAAGGACACAATTAGCCTTAGAGGTAAGATATTGTTTCCAACTAAGAAAGTACAGACATTAATAGGTAAACGCGTTCAGGTTGAAATGAAAGGAGATAAAAATACTCTTGAAGGGAAACTTGAAGGTGCTGATGATTACCTTAACCTGCATCTTATGGATACCCATGAGATAAAAGACGGAATAAAAGCTCGCTCACTTGGTTCTGTGGTATTGAGAGGGAATAACATAATAATGATTGTTCCTGTCAGGGAGTAAAATGGAAACTGAAGAAAAAATCCTTGAAAAAATAAAATCAAGCGAAGACGGTGTACTTCAGAAAGACCTCTGGAAAGAGATGCAAATCGACAGGAGAAAATGTTCCCGGATAGTCGACAAGCTAAAAAAGGAAGGAATAATAACAAGAAACCTTGAATCAGGTAAGGGTTCAAGAACATACCGTATCAGGTATCTCAAGAGGAAAAAGGAAGAACTTAAGGACTATTCACTTTTACTGGTAAATAATATGTTTTCACCGTGCACCGGATGCACTATTGAATGTTTCCCCACACATTGCATGCCGCTTACAGACTGGATTTTTACACTGATTGAAGTAGAGTGAATAAAGGATAAGACACGTTAAGAAAGCGACCCTTCTTGACGCATCATCCATCGCCTTCAGATGGTCTTTTGTAAAGCGTATATACTGTCTCCCGTTTTAGTACGGAATCCTTGCGGGTCGGCTGCCTGTTTAATATAAGTGCCCCAGCCAATGATAAAATCCAGTTCCACCTTTTAAAATACCATAACTTTTAATTGCATAATCACATTACTAATTCCCATTCTCTGGAGATTATTTTCATGCTAAAAGAGGCAGCACAATACAACGCAAAACTCATAGAACAGGATATACAGAAATTCTGGGAAGAAACAGACGTCTATTCCCGTGTAAGGGAGCTAAGGAAAAACGGGAAGAAGTTCTTTTTCGTTGACGGTCCGCCCTACACCACAGGCAGGATTCACCTCGGCACTGCCTGGAACAAGATAATCAAGGACTCAATCCTTCGATACAAAAGCATGAACGGCGCAGCCGTGCTTGACAGGGCTGGCTGGGACATGCACGGACTCCCGATTGAGGTAAAGGTAGAAGGCATCCTTGGCTTCACATCGAAAAAAGATATCGAGAAATACGGGACTGGCAATTTCATAAACAAATGCAAGGAATTCGCACTCACCCAGAGGGACGAGATGACAGAACAGTTCAAGACACTCGGCGTGTGGCTCAACTGGAAAGACCCTTACATGACACTTCGGGATGAGTATATTGAAGCCGCATGGTGGACCCTTAAAAAGGGTCATGAGAAAAACCTGCTCGAAAAAGGACTGCGGGTTGTAAACTGGTGTCCGCGCTGCGAAACAGCAATTGCCGATTCAGAAGTCGAATACTGGGAAGAGAAAGACCCGTCCATATACGTGAAATACCCTGTTGTAAATGAGGAAAAAACCTACATAGTCATCTGGACAACTACACCCTGGACAATACCTGCAAACATCGCAGTGGCAGTCCACCCGTCATTCGAGTACGTGAAAGTCCGCGTTGTCAGGGACGGGAAAGAAGAGTACCTGGTAATGGCTTCAGAGCTTATGGAAAACGTGCTGAAGCAGGGGCGGTACAGGGATTACGAGATTGTTAAAACCATGCTCGGTGAGGATATGGATATGGAATACCTGTCCCCGCTTGGCGATAAAGTACCGAAACAAAAAGAATTCAGGCATAATGTTTACATGGCTGATTTCGTAACAGCCGAGAATACGGGCTGCGTCCATATCGCACCAGGTCATGGTGTTGATGATTTTGAACTCGGGGTGAAGAACAACCTTCCTATATTCTGCCCTGTTGGTGAAGACGGCAGGTACACGGATGAGGCAGGGGAATACGAAGGCATGCATGTCAAGGAAGCTAACAGGGTGGTGCAGGATGACCTCAAGGAGAGGGGATTGCTTCTTGCAAGCGGCGAAATAGTGCACAGGTACGGTCACTGCTGGCGCTGCAAGACCCCTATAATATACCTTGCCACAGAACAGTGGTTCCTCAGGATAACAGATCTTAAGGATAAGATGCTGGATGAAATCAAGAAGGTTAAATGGTATCCTGACTGGGCAGGTTCTGCGCGGTTTGCAGACTGGGTTAAAGGTTCGCGAGACTGGTGCATCTCCCGCCAGAGGTACTGGGGCATCCCGATTCCTGTCTGGATATGCGGCTCATGCGGTGATAAAGAGGTCATCGGTACAGGGGAAGAACTGAAAAAGCGCTCAGGCACAACAGGGGAAATTGACCTTCACAGACCAAGCGTGGATAATATAATGATAAAATGTAAATGCGGCTCTGACATGAAACGGGTTCCGGATGTCTTTGACGTATGGTTTGATTCTGCTGTCGCATCATGGGCAACACTGAATTTCCCGCATGAGACAGAAGCCTTTAACGAACTCTGGCCTGCTGATTTCATAACAGAAGGACATGACCAGACACGCGGCTGGTTCTACTCGCAGCTTGGCGCAAGCATGGTCGCACATGGAAGAGCGCCATATAAAAGTGTTTTGATGCATGGTTTCACACTTGACCCCGAGGGTAAGAAAATGTCAAAGAGCCTTGGCAACGTAGTTGGACCTGAAGAGGTTATTGAAAAATATGGCGCTGATTCGCTCCGTCTTTATGTGCTGTCACAGAATGCACCATGGGAAGACCTGAAATTCAACTGGGATGAACTCGGAAACCTTCACAGGATGCTGAATATCCTCTGGAATGTTTACAAGTTCCCACTGCCATACATGGTTCTTGATAATTTCAACCCTGATGGCGTGAATGCCTGGGAATTGCCCATGCGGATTGAGGACAGGTGGATTCTCTCAAAGATGCAGTCACTGGTTAAACTGGTTGATGCAGGAATGTCTGAGTACAGTCTCCACAAAGTGACGCGCGCCATATCAGAATTCATACTCGAAGACCTCTCGCGCTGGTACATCCAGCTTGTCCGCCCGAGGACATGGCGCGAGGCAAACGACCCTGACAAGCTGGCAGCATACTATACACTTTATGAAGTCCTGGTTACACTCACAAAGCTTATATCACCTTTTGCGCCCCATATCTCAGAAGAGATGTACCGCAACCTTGTGCGAAACATCGACGCTGATGCGCCGCAAAGCGTTCACATGTGCGACTGGGTAAAGCCGAAAGAAGAGTTCATAGACACAACACTTGAAACAAGCATGGACACCATCAGGGAAATTGTGGAAGCCTCATCCAATGCCAGGCAGAAACTCAAGCGCAAGCTCAGGTGGCCTGTAAAAAGAATAATCATTGCGCCGAAAAAAGACGAAGTCGCAGCAGGCGTGAAAAGTCTTGAATCCGTACTGAAAGAACAGACCAATTCCAAGAAAATCGTATTGCTGGAAACTGATGAGGTATGGGATGAACTCGGTGTTGAGGTTGTTCCGAACGCGGGAGCTATCGGTCCTTTGTTTAAGAAAGAGGCAGGCAGGGTAATAGCAGAATTAAAAGCTGCTGACGGCAGAAGTGTTAAAAAAGCCATCGAGGAAACAGGTGTGTTCAGGGTAAGTCTTGGTGGAGTAGATGCCAGCATGGTCAGTTTCAGCGATGTAATTCCTCCCTCGGTTGCACATGCTGAATTCGCTGGCGGGGCTGTGTACGTTGATACTGAACTCACCAGCGAGATTGAATCCGAGGGTTATGCCCGCGAAGTAATAAGACGAATCCAGGATATGCGAAAAGAGCTTGACCTTGATGTGGAAGAGGAAATTAACGCAGTTGTCAGAATCAGTGACGACAGGGTTGCAGGACTTGTATCTGAAAGGCAGGAGTTCATAGCAGGCGAGGTGCGGGCAAAGTCCCTGACGATAGGTTCAGGCGTGGACGTTCAGGGTGGGCTTGTTAAGGACTGGGATGTTGAGGGAATCAGGATGAAAATAGCGGTGTCTCGGAAATAGCAAGTGTTACAGCCTCCTCTATAGTGCGTACTTCCCTGACCTCGATTCCCACCGACCCGACTTCTCTTTGCTGTCCTGCTGGCACGAGAATCATAACCGCACCGTTTTCCTGCGCAGCCAGTGCCTTTGCCCTGGCGCCCCCGATTCTGCCTATTGTATGGTCTGCCCTTATTGTTCCTGTGATATACACATCATCCCTTAGCGTTTTTCCCTCTAATGCGGAAATTACAGCAAGAGTGATGGCTGCACCAGCGCTGCCTCCCGATATGAGTACATTTCTCTCCTGCTCAGGAGCTTTGATATTTATTAATATGTCTTTATCTACAAGGCTTGTCCTTGTGACTTCGCGGGCAACCCTGGCTGCGGTCTGGGCAGATGATTGCAGCGTTTCATCAAACAGGACATTGGCGACATTGAGAAAAAGGTTCCCGCTGCCATCTTTTATTATGACTTCAAGAGGAATCAGGAGACCCCTGTTTGTTTCATCAACTGCAAGGACGCCATATTGGCTTCTTGCAACCATAGTCAGGTTGATGATATCCTGAAGCTGTTCCCTGGTTCTGGTTTCGTTTTCCAGCTTCTGCTGTGTTGCGGAAAGGTTCGCAAGAAGTATATCCATTCTTATTTCAAGTTCGGAAATCCTTTCTTCCTGGATTTCTGAAAGGTTTGTAAGTGTACTTATTTGATTATCCCGGAGTTTTATTGTTTCGAAATTCTGGTATAAGAGATAGGATGAGCTAACCAGCAGTATAAGAAGAACAATAACTATGGCTTTCAATGACCTTCTGTTATCCAGCGGTTTCATCACCATGTTTATTAGTATTACATTATGTAAAAGTCTTTTTAATGGAATGTCCTGTTAATTTCAGGTTCTTTAAGAAAAACACACACAGCATAGCAGCCCTTATACCGCTTCTTCAGGGTGCCGGCATTGTCCACAAACCCGCGGACGGTATTATGCTGTACAGTTTTGCAACCATGCAGGCATCGTTTGTTTTTAAAGAGGTTGCACAATCAGGCAGTGATTCGCTTTTCATTGCAGGCGGACCTCATCCTTCAGCAAGACCTGAAGAGACGCTTCGGTTTTTCGATTACGTTGTTATCGGGGAAGGGGAAGAAACCCTGCCTGAACTGGTTGATGTCCTGCAAAACAGTGGCGATGTTTCATCTGTAAAAGGAATTGCGTACAGGGATGCAGGAAGGGACGTGGTTTTTACGGAAAAAAGGGACAATGTCAATCTTGACTCATACCCGCCTTTTTCACCAGGTGTCATAAACTCAAATATCGAAATCAGCCGGGGATGTCCTTTCGGGTGCTCGTACTGCCAGACCCCGCAGCTTTTCGGGCATTCGATGAGGCACAGGGGTATTGAGCAGGTAGTGAAATACAGTGCATTTCACAGGGATATAAGGTTCACGTCCCCGAATGCCTTTGCCTACGGTTCAGACGGGAAGGTGCCGCGGGTTGATAAGGTAGGCTCCCTGCTACGAGCAATCCCCAGAGACAGGAATATTTTTTTCGGCACGTTCCCGTCAGAGGTGAGACCCGAGTTCATTAGTGACGAAATACTTGACGTTGTATCGAAGTACTGTGCAAACACCACAATAAGCATGGGCGGGCAGTCAGGAAGCCAGAAGATACTTGATAGAATACGGCGGGGACATACTGTAGAAGATATCATAACAGGCGCTGAGAAATGCCTTGACCGCGGTTTTACGCCTGTTGTTGATTTCATTTTCGGGCTGCCTGGTGAAACACAGGAAGACCAGCATGAAAGCGTAAAGGTCATAAAATGGCTGACAGGGAATGGGGCACGCATCCATTCGCATCATTTCATGCCGCTTCCGGGGACTGCTTTTGAGAATATGGAGCCGGAGCCATTGGGAAGGGAGGTAAAAAAATTGATGGGGAAACTTGCCCTGCATGGTAAGGCGACCGGGAAGTGGTATTGAGGGGGGGATTTGGGCGCAAATTCCAATTGTAATGTTGCCTGTAAAATGTAGTACGAGGAAACTTATGCGGTTGCCTTGGATATTATTATCTTTTTATCTTGTATTGAGAAGTTTACTTCGGTTCCTTCTTGTATTGAAAGGGCATCGGCTATTTCTTTTGGTATCCTGACTGCGATACTGCCTCCAAGGTTGAAGGTTTTGCGCTTGAACAGGTCGACAAGCCTGTCGTGTTCTTTTTCGTCTATCCATTCATCTTTGCACTGGGGACAGACCTCAACAGCAGCCCATACACCTTTTTCTATCTCCTTACGTTCTGTCTTCATTTCTGTTTCGCATAGGGGGCATTGTGTCATATTTTATTCCTCTATTGTCAATATATAAATCGTTCCGCTTCTGACTGTGTAAACGAAACGTATTCTTGTGTCTCCGATTTCACTCTGGATGATCCCGATCTCTCCATCTTTATTGCACTTTTTTATGTGTTTGCCTGTTTTCAGGTAATGCCGTACTTCATTGGTTTTCATCTGGAAACGTTCTTTTAATCGATTGGAAGCATGTATTCTGTATTTTATGGGGGGCTTTATGGAAGTCGATCAATAAGTATCAGTATTACTTAGATACTGATAGTATATTAATTCATCCCAGAGATTCACTGAGGCATCGGCGCAGGGCTTGTATAT
>JACUTP010000247.1 GCA_014859785.1 Candidatus Methanoperedentaceae archaeon
TAACTCCAGTAACCCGGACAGCAACATCACCGAGTTTATTGGCAATATTAACATCGAGGTAGCCGCACATGACAAAACCTTTTCTTGCCCTTATCACGACAAGCGGTGCGTGTTCCATATCGAACTTCAGCCCGATAGCGCTTCCATTACCAAGTTCTATCTGTTCTACAATCATGAATTATACGAGGCGTTACCGATAGAAATATTTTATCATGGTTCAAATAAATGGATAAAAAACAGGATTGATGGTATGGAACCAATACACAGGAACCTTAAAATCGCAATTATCCTTACAACATTCATATTTTTCATGGAATTTGCCGGAGGGATTATCTCAAACAGCCTGGCTCTACTTTCTGATGCTGCCCATGTATTCATGGACGCTGTGGCGCTAATACTCGCATACGGCGCCTTGAAAATATCAGCCCGCCCCTCAAACAGGAACGTTACATTCGGGTACCACAGGTTCGAGATATTCGCAGCGCTTGTTAACGGCATGACAATCATCGGGATTGCGATATTCATATTTTATGAAGCATTCCACAGGATACTTGACCCCCCTGCTGTTAAGGGTGTTGAGGTGCTTGTAATTGCCACAATCGGGCTTGTTGTAAATGTCTGGGTGGTTACAAAACTCCACGGTCACTCTGACCTAAATATCAGGGGCGCTTACCTTCATGTGCTTGGTGATGCCCTCGCGTCACTTGCAGTAATTGCAGGTGCAATCATTATTATCTTCACAGGATACAACGTAGTTGACCCTATCCTTAGCATCCTGATTGGTACATTCCTGCTTTCTGGTGCTTCCAGGCTTGTATTCGGGTCCGCAAGGATTCTGCTTGAGTTTGCACCTAAACATGTTAATGCTGAAAAACTGCTTGATGCGATGATTGAGATTGAAGGCGTAAAAGGAGCGCATGACATACATATCTGGAGCATATGCTCAAACATACATGCCATGAGTGCGCATATCCTTGTTGACAGGATGCATGTCCAGCAGACAGAAGGTCTTGTCAGTGAAATCAGCAGGATGGTGAAGGGCAGGTTCGGGATAATGCATACAACCTTGCAGTTTGAGTGTGCCGAATGCGCGCCAGTGGAAATAGGGCATGAGGATTACCATTGAATTACAATTACCAGGACGGTCAATATATATTGAGGTAACATGGACATCATAACAGCCTGTCAAAAAATAGCAGATAAGGGACTTGTAGCAGGGGCGAGCGGGAACTTATCTGAAAGAGCCGGACGAACCTTTCGTATCACGGCATCGGGTATGAGGCTGGATTCTGTCATGGATGAAAGTTCTACATTAACGTGCAGCATTGATTCTGATGATATTCCAGCAGGCGCGTCCAGGGAAACACGTATGCACCGCGCCATTTACAGGCAGCGTCCTGATATCGGGGCTGTCATCCATGCAAACCCGCAGTTTTCGACACTTTATGCCTGTTCAGGTGAACTTTCGATTGATACGTCACTAATACCAGAAGGTGTATTATTGGACCCGGTCTGCCGTGTGACGGCATATCCGGCAGGCAGTGTGGAACTGGCAGATGCTGTGGGTTCGGCAGCCAGGAATTCAAACGTCCTGGTTCTCCGGAACCACGGCGTGGTTACTGCCGGCAGTAATATGGAAGAGGCGTTAAACAGGATGGAGTACCTTGAACTTATTTGCCGGATTATTTTTACGGCAAGAAGTGCCGGAATCTGGCTGGGTGAAGGGGCGGTTTCAG
>JACUTP010000248.1 GCA_014859785.1 Candidatus Methanoperedentaceae archaeon
TAAAAAACAGGATAAAATGCTGGAAAAACAGGATGAGACCATAGCGGAAATAAAACAGGTATCAATCAAAATAGACCAGGGTAAAGAGGAAATAGTATCAGAAATAAAGTCATTGAGGGATGATTTTAGATCACGCTTTGACTCCCGGCTTGAAAGGATTGAAATTGACCTGGCGGAGATCAAGGTAAAAGTTGGCATATCCTGATACCCTGGATATCGAAATCCCATGGGTATGGTTATTTTTGTGGATAATATATTTATTGAAGGAAACTGTTACTCGTATGGATTTTATCAGGAGATTATGAGAACGGAAAATGAGATAGGAATCGGTCTGTTTTACTCAAAAACACCGGGAATCGGAGGTGTAATCCGCCAGCAGGTTGAGGATTTCATTGTTTCGGAGATGACAAACAGGACTGAGACCACAAACGGGAATTACCTGATAGCTGAGCTGACAAAACAGAACTGGGACATCCATCATCTTGCGCGCGACCTCTCGCGCATCCTCAGGATAAGCCAGAAAAGGATCGGGTGGGCAGGGACAAAGGATAAACGCGCTGTTACTACGCAGAAGATAAGCATATGGGAATTAAGCGAGGAAGAACTTGCGCGTGTGAAGTTAAAGGATGTTGAACTAAAAGCTGTGGGACGCTCGAACAGGAAGCTCTCGCTTGGGGAGCTGTGGGGAAACAGGTTTAAAATAACGATACGGGATATAGGGCTAAATGCTGATGAGACCCGTTTCCGTGTCGAGGCTGTAAGCCGTGAACTTGAAAACGGTGCGCCGAATTTTTTCGGCGTCCAGAGGTTCGGGGAAATAAGACCTGTGACCCATGTTGTGGGAGAGGCACTGGTTCGCGGGAATTTGAAGGATGCTGCAATGACTTATATTGCCCGCCCGTTTCCCGATGAGCCGGATGAGTTCAGAAGTGTCCGCCAGATTGTATGGGACTCCGGGGATTTTAAGGAAGGTATAAAGATATATCCACAAAAACTCCAGTTTGAAAAAGCCATGATGAACCATCTTGTTGCACACCCTGATGATTTCAGCGGTGCTTTCAGGACACTTTCCCAGAACCTGCAGAAGATGTTCCTGCATGCTTACCAATCGTACATTTTCAACATTATCCTGAGCCGCCGCATCGGAAAGGGGTTTTTGATACATGAAGCGTATGATGGGGATATCGTGTGTTTTAAGAACGATAGGGGGCTGCCCGACACATCACGGCTGCAAAAGGTAACCCGGGATAACCTTGACGGAATCAACAACCTTATCAAAAGGAGCCGGGCGTTTGTAACTGCACCTCTGGTCGGATATGATACGCAATTCGCAGAAGGAGAGCCTGGCGGGATTGAGCAGGAAGTAATTGGCGAACTTGACGTGAATCTTTCCGGGTTCCGGGTTCCTGACATGCCCGAGGTTGCTTCAAAAGGACTGCGCCGGGAGATTGTTATCCCGGTCAAGCCCGGATTCACCGTAGAAACGGATGAAATTAATGAAGGTAAGACAAAGGTTGTGCTTGAGTTCTCTTTACAGAAAGGCGCTTATGCCACGACTGTTTTGCGGGAGTACATGAAGAACTAAACCAACCCCCCTCCAGAATATTCCATATTATTTTATTTCTTAAATTCTCCAATTACCAGTATCAGTATTGCCGTTACAAGACTTATTCCACCAAGTACCCTGAGGGGTGAGCCAGCTGAACTCAGGTATGGGACCTGAATAAAGAGG
>JACUTP010000249.1 GCA_014859785.1 Candidatus Methanoperedentaceae archaeon
TTGCGCCTCTGGAGGGCGCAGACACGTATGCCTGTGGCATACGTGAGCACAAGCTTCAGCAGCGTAATGCGATAGTATTTTATGCTGTGTAAAGCGTTTTAGATACAATATGGACAACCTTGACATGCCAATCAGGCACGCAGCAATAGGGCGTGATATGACTGTACGCCAGCTTGTGGATTCACTGTCAGGATGTGCGTTTGGTGCAGGACGTGTTGCAGAAGCAGTGGATATTTACAGGGATATGGTAAATGATACGGAATGTATGAAGTTTTTCGGACTTGCTGGGGCGATGGTTCCAGCAGGGATGAGGCAGATTGTCAGTGACCTTGTAAAGAACGGGGACATTGACATCCTTGTAACGACAGGCGCGAACCTTGTCCATGATATTATCGAGTCCATCGGACTTCATCATTATAAGGGAGTGGATGCGGCAGATGATATTGAGTTGAAACACTGCGCTATTAACCGTATTTATGACGTGTTCCTTCCAGAAGGGCATTTTTCAAAATTCGAGGAAAAGCTCCAGTCGATATTCGGGGAGCTTCCTGAGCATCTCTCGATAACAGAACTATTGTCGCACATCGGTTCAAAACTGGATGATGATAATTCCATACTTAAGAGCGCTTACGATGCAGGGGTTCCTGTTTACTGCCCTGCCATACAGGATTCGATTATAGGGCTCCAGGCATGGCTGTACAAACAGGCAAAACCCCTGAATGTGGATGTCTTTGCCGACATGAGGGGATTGATTGACCTGTGTTTTGAGGCAAAACGAAGCGGTGTCCTGATTGTGGGCGGCGGCGTGCCAAAGAACTTTATTCTCCAGTCAATGCTTGTTACCCCGAAGTCGTTTGATTATGCGATACAGCTTACAATGGACAGACCGGAAACAGGCGGATTATCGGGCGCCACGCTTGATGAAGCGCGCTCGTGGGGAAAGGTGGGGGAAAATGCAAGGTCTGTGACAGTGTATTCCGATGCAACGATTACCCTTCCGTTAATAGTGGCGGCGGCAAAGAGCGGGGAGGTCGGATGAAGAGGAAAACCGGACTGGTTGTTGCACTTGACGTTATAAATGAAAAAGATGCTATTTCAATCTCAGAAGCCGTGGTAGAACACATTGATGCCATAAAAATAGGATATCCGCTTGTACTTGGCGCGGGTATTGGCATCATTACACAAATCTCGGAATTCGCACCAGTAATTGCTGATTTCAAGGTGGCTGACATCCCGAATACTGACAGATTGATATGCGAGCAGGCTTTTAAAGCAGGAGCTGAAGCCGTAATAGTTCATGGTTTCACAGGAAAGGACAGTTTAACAGAATGTGTGAAGACTGGAAAACAGTATGGCAGGGATATCTACGTGGTTACTGAGATGAGTCATCCCGGTGCACTTGATTTCATGCAGACCGCAGCAGAAGCACTTGCACGGATGGCAGTTGAATCAGGTGCATCGGGTATTGTTGCACCTGCAACGCGCCCGGCGAGGCTTCGGGAAATCCGCAATATCGTGGGCGACCTTACGATAATCTCGCCTGGCGTGGGCGCGCAGGGCGGGAGTGCCGCAGATGCCGTAAAAGCAGGGGCTGATTATGTTATAGTGGGGCGGAGCATTTATGGTTCAGAACATCCTGAAGTTGAAGCCGGGAAAATAGCAGACGAGATCAAGAAGTGCCGATGATGATAAAATTGTGCTGATGC
>JACUTP010000250.1 GCA_014859785.1 Candidatus Methanoperedentaceae archaeon
TGAAAAAATTAAACAAATTTCAGCCTGGCTCTTTATTCAATCAAAAATCTTCAACCGATAATTACATACATTTATGCAGGGTATTATGTGCAAATGATTAAGAAAGTTCCGCTCCTTTTAATGATACTCGATGGTTTTGGCATGAGTGATAAAAAAGAGGGGAATGCCATTGCTGCCGCAAGCACACCGAACCTTGACATGCTTTTCTCAGTTTTTCCGCATTCCGTACTTGATGCATCCGGTGAGGCTGTGGGACTGCCTGACGGGCTTATGGGAAATTCAGAAGTAGGGCATTTGAATATCGGAGCAGGGCGGGTTGTTTACCAGCACCTGACAAGGATTTCAAAATCAATACGAGAAAGGGATTTTTTTAAAAACAGGGCGCTTGTTGATGCGATGGAAAACGTAAAAAAACTCAACACATCACTGCATCTTATAGGTTTGCTCTCAGACGGGGGGGTGCACAGTGACAATACGCACCTCTATGCGCTTCTTCGGATGGCAAAAGAGCAAGGCATAAAAAAAGTATATATTCATGCGTTCCTTGACGGCAGGGACGTTCCCCCAAAAAGCGCACCCTGTTACATTAAAGATGCCATGGGGAAGATGAAAGAACTTGGGGGTGAGTTTGCAACCATCTCAGGGCGTTATTATGCAATGGACAGGGATAAGAGATGGGAACGGGTTAAGAAGGCATACGATGCACTGGTATCAGGTAAAGGTGAAAAAGCGGAAACTGCTGCCAAAGCTGTTGAAAATGCCTATGAAAAGGGTGAGACCGATGAGTTCGTTTCACCGACTGTTATTGTGAAAGATGAAAAACCTGTATCCTTGATTTCAGATAACGATTCTGTTATCTTTTTTAATTTCCGCTCGGACCGTGCCCGTGAGATTACCCGAGCATTTATTGACCCTGAATTCACGGGATTCAAGCGGGATGCACATCCGAAAACACATTTTGTGTGTTTCACCAGGTATGATGAAACGTTTGGCGTGCCTGTGGCTTTCCAGCCCGATGCGCTTAAAAACATACTTTCCGAAGTGTTATCCCGTAACCACATCAAGCAGTTAAGGATTGCAGAAACCGAGAAATATGCCCATGTAACATTCTTCTTCAACGGAGGCGAAGAGACGGCGTTTGACGGCGAGGAACGGGTACTTGTGCCTTCACCGAAAGTCCCGACTTATGAAATGCAGCCTGAAATGAGTGCGTACAGGGTAACGGATGAGGTGGAAAAAGCGATAGTTTCTGGCAGGTACGAGTTCATAGTCCTAAATTACGCCAATCTTGATATGGTCGGGCATACGGGCGTTTTCGAGGCAGCTGTTAAGGCAGTTGAGGCTGTGGATGAATGTGTGGGCAGGGTTTATTCTGCTGTGGAAAATGCAGGCGGGCTGATGATGGTTACAGGAGATCACGGGAATGCCGAAAAGATGGTGGATAGTACTGGCGGCACGCACACCGCACATACCACATACAAGGTACCGTTTATTTTCTGCGAGCCCGGTGTCAATCTCAGAAACGGGATACTTGCGGATATTGCCCCCACTATCCTTGATGTCCTGGGAATTGAGAAACCGGCTGATATGACAGGAAAGTCGCTTATTATACCTGGATGATGCAAAAAGTGTATCCTCTCCAAATTCGGTGGTAATGCTCCCTGCGAAGACAACATCAG
>JACUTP010000057.1 GCA_014859785.1 Candidatus Methanoperedentaceae archaeon
ATATCACCAACCTGTGTGAGAGTGTGGTTTTCATGGTAACAGGTGATAGGGTGGAGTTGAACTAATAAACCGAAAACCTGTTACCTGCTCGAACTCAGTTTTGCATGTGTCCTGATAATATCGTATTTCGTAACCAGCCCGATGAGTTTTTTCTGGTCTTTGCTGTCCACGACTGGCAGCCTGCCGATTTTCCTGTCAAGAAGCCTGCCAAGTGCTTTTTCAAGTGATTCCTCTGGTGTGGTAACTATTAACTGTTTAGTCATTACCGTCTCAACAACGGTGCTCTCCCTTTCTTTAACAGGGACATGCTCTGCATCCTCGAACGTCATAATACCAACCAGTTCCTTATTCTCGTTAACCACAGGGAAACCCGTATAACCGTATTTATGTATCAGGTCAAGCACGCTTTTGGCAGTCAACGATGGAAGGATGGTAACCACATTTGTGTTCATTGCATCCTTAACCAGGGCGCGCTCAAGTATATCCACTGTCATCTCGCGCCTGTGGGCAGGGGATGTTGCCCTGCTTTCTGCCTGTTTCTCGTATATTGTCCATTTCCCTGACAGGAGATATGAAAGAGTCGATGCTACCATAAGAGGTGCAAGCAGGTTGTAGTTTCCTGCCATCTCAGAAACCATTACAATAGCGGCAATCGGGACTTTTGCAATACCTGCAAGCAATGCGCCCATTCCTACCAGGACGTATGAGCCTGGCTGTGTAATTGTATTCGGGAAAATGGAATTCATTATCTGCCCGAAAGCCCCGCCAACCATTCCGCCTATTACCAGTGACGGTGCAAACACGCCCCCGCTGCCACCGGAAGTGATGGTAAACGAGGTGGCGATTATTTTGATAAGCACAAGCACCATCATGAGGGCTACTGACAGGGTGACAAGGTCGCCGTTCATTGCGATCTGTACCCAGCCGTAACCTGTCCCGAGTACCTGCGGGAAGAATATGGCAATAATCCCGACAAAAAGTCCTCCGATTGCAGGTTTGAAATGTGGTTTAATTTTAAGAGGCCTGAAAAATTTGTTGCGCAGTCCGTAGAAAATTACCACGAACAGTATCGCTGTTGCAGCGCACAGTATCCCGAGAATCCCGTAAAAAATGAGCTCTGAAGGATGTGTGAAACTGAAACTCGGCATAGAGAAGATGTGCCCCCACCCGAAGAATGATGAGAATATTGAATATGCGATAGTGGATGAAATAAATGCTGGAACAAGCCCTTCGGTTTCCATGTCGCTTTTGTAGAGAACCTCAATAGCAAATATTGACCCGCCAAGCGGCGCCTTGAATATACTGCCAATGCCTGCTGCCGTTCCGCAGATAAGCATAATCCTGCGGTCGCGGTCACTCAGTTTCAGGAACGTGGCAAGGGCTGAACCGAAACCTGCCCCGATCTGGGCAATCGGTCCCTCCCTGCCTGCACTGCCTCCAGTACCTATGGTGATGATAGATGAAACGGATTTTATAATCGGCACCCGTTTCCTGATAATTCCCCTTTTGTTGTTGTAAGCGTCAATGACAGCATCAGTGCCGTGTCCTTCGGCTTCAGGCGCAAAAGTGAAAATTATGATGCCTGCAAGCAATCCGCCTGCTGCTGGTAACAGGAACATGACCCATTTAGCGGTTTCAAAATCCGGCGGGGTGAATAATGACAATTCACCAGCAGGCACGGGTGGATAATAGCCGCCGACGCCGCCAAGGATGTAATTTGTAGCAGCTCCCAGCCCGAGATAGAAAAGGATGGCGCCAAAGCCTGATACAATCCCGATTATGATGCTGAAAAGAGTCCACCTCTGCACCTGTCTTAAATCAAGCTCATTTAAAATTTCACGAAGTTTCAAAGTAAGGTCTTCCTCGTGGATTTAATATAACTCATCATACTTTAATATCTTCCAGAAGCAATAACATATTTTACAAGCCAGTGATATGGAATAAGATATAATGAAGAAAATGGAACAGCATAATCTGGATGACCTCATTTCGGCTGAAGAAAGGGAACATTTCCTATCCGGGTTGCACCGCTACCTTGTATGGGTCGGGGAAAAATTACCTGATGAAGTGGAAGTGGACGGGAAAAAAATAAGACTTCATGACCTTATATGGCGCTGTGCCCACAAGAAGCAGTTTTCCGAAGAGGAAAAGAAACGGCTTCTTGAGCTGGTTGATATTCTGGAGAAAAAAGAAAAACATGATGAGAGTATCCTGCAGAAAGCGAATCTCACCCACGAGGAAGCTAAACAGCTGTACCATGAATCTGCAAGCCTTATCAGGGCAATTATTGATTTGAGGGATTGTGAATCAGGAAAATTACAGCCAATAGAAACAGGTGCGGAAATAAGAACTAAAGTAAACGATGCACGAAGGTGGCTTGGGTTTTTGAAAAACATTGGTAAGGACAGCGTTGTTTGATTTCTTCGACCGTATTGGCTGCTGCCCATAGAAAAGTATTTTTATATTGAAAGTAATTGATGGTTGCTATTATTTTTGGATAGCTTTTATTCCACTCATTTCTAATATTAGACCATGGATGTGAAAAAGATTGTTAGATAATAAAGAAGCGCCGGGAAATGTGCCTTTGAGATTGGGCGAATATCTGAGGGTTCTGAAATTAACACGTAAACCCACAAGGGACGAGTTTATGGTTATAGCAAAAGTAGCGGGAGCCGGCATATTTTTGATTGGATTCGTTGGTTTTATCATATATTTACTTATATCTGAAATGCCCGGATGGTTATCATGAATGATGAAAATACGGTTGAAGACAGTCCTATATATGTAGTCAAAACAACAGCTAACCAGGAAAGGGCGGTCGCCAACCTTATTGAAAAAGTAACAAAAAAAGAACACCTTGATATCAGGGCAATACTCGTACCTGACGAACTGAAAGGATATGTTCTTGTTGAAGCATCCCGCCCTGAAATTGTTGACCAGGCTATCCAGACACTACCCCATGCAAGGGCGCTTGTGAAAGGACAGTCCAGTTTTTCTGAGGTCGAACATTTCCTGACACCGAAACTTACAGTCACAGGTATTACCGAGGGCAGTATAGTAGAGCTTATTTCAGGTCCGTTTAAGGGTGAAAAAGCAAGAGTTAAGAGGATTGATGAAACTCATGAAGAGATTACCGTCGAGTTGTTTGAGGCGATGGTTCCCATCCCTGTAACGGTTCGCGGTGATAATGTGAGAGTATTGAAACGCGAAGAAACAGAATAATAATTATTTGATAAAGGAGATATAAAAATGGCTAACGTTGTAGAAGCATTGGTTCCTGGCGGACAGGCAACACCCGGTCCTCCACTGGGTCCTGCACTGGGTCCACTTGGTGTGAATATAAAAGCAATTATAGACAAGATTAATGAAGAAACAAAAGCTTTCAATGGAATGCAGGTTCCGGTGAAAGTTATAATTGATGATAAAAAAAACTTTACCATTTCTGTGGGAACCCCGCCGACATCTGCATTGATTATGAAAGAGGTCGGAATCGAGAAAGGTTCAGGAACACCGAATACCGAGACCGTTGCTGACCTGACACTGGAGCAGGCAGTAAAAATAGCTCGCATGAAAAAGAGTACCACTTTTGCCAGGTCATTAAAAAATGCGGTAAAATCAGTTGTCGGCTCATGCCTTCCTCTTGGTGTTACTTTCGAGGGGCTAAAAACAAAGGAAGCTATTGATGCTATAAACAGCGGAAAGTTTGACCAGGAATTAACCGGGGAATTGTAATACTTAATTTCAAGTTTAATGCGCGCGCACGTATTGATTTGCAATACGTGGTTTTTTTTATTTTGTGAGTTCTTCTATATACTTTCCAGCAGATACGGCTGCGATTGCACCATCCCCGACAGCGGTGGCTATCTGGCGAAGAGGCGTATTCCTGCAGTCTCCTGCCGCGAAAATACCCCCTGCGGATGTTTCCATCCTCTGGCTTGCGATAATAAATCCCCAATCGTCTTTTTCAACATCCGTGAAACCTGTATTCGGGTCAAGACCCACATAAATAAAAACACCGTCGGTTTTTAATTCAGAAATTTCATCTGTACTTACTTTCCTTAAAATTACTTTTTCAACTACGTTGCTTCCGGCAATTTCTTCCACTACAGAATCACATACGAATTTTATTTTCGGGTTCGCAAAAGCCTTTTCCTGGTTAATTTTCTCAGCCCGCAGTTCATCCCGCCTGTGGATAACATATACCTTTTTCACCATTTTTGTCAGGAAAATGGCTTCCGTGATTGCAGAATCCCCGCCGCCGACAACCACGGCTACCTTATCCCTGAAGAAAAACCCGTCGCATGTGGCACAGTATGAAACACCCCTGCCTGTAAATTCAAGCTCTCCTTTTACACCGAGTTTACGGGGTGTTGTGCCTGAAGCGATTATCACCGCCTTTGTTTCAATGTCGCCTTCGGTTGTTTTTACGAGCTTCGTATCTCCTTTATCATCAATTGCCGTGACATCGACCATGTTCCTGAATTCAAGCCCGAATTTCTGTGCATGCTCTTCGAATTTTGCTGCAAGTTCTGCGCCTGATATTTCCAGGAATCCAGGAAAGTTTTCCACAAGGTCTGTAACTATAATCTGCCCGCCAACTCCTTTTCCTTCAAGAAGAACGGCATCCAGCATTGCGCGTTTTGCATATATCCCTGCTGTCAATCCGGCAGGACCGCCACCGATTATTACTACATCATATACCATTTATTTCACACTCTGATGATTGTTCCTTTATCTTCCTGATTGTGACCAAACTTTAATAGCTTTATCTCCATCCGGCGGAATCTTTATATTGTAGTAAGGTATACTATTATATGTAAGTAAAACTTACACATGAAATAAAAAACATAAGGTGAAAAAATGAATAAAAATAGAATAGCAGCAATTGCCATTGTGGTTGTTGTGCTGGCAGCAGGTTATGCAGCGGCAAGACCTGCAACTAATGGCGGCTTCTGGAACACCGGAATTGCCAGCTTTGTCCCTGGAATCGGGATGATGGGTAATTACGGCAGCCAGGGCAACGGAATGATGGGCTACGGCGGCGGCTTTGGTAATGGCGGCGGTATGATGGGTTACAGTGACGGAAGCGGCATGATGGGCTACGGTGGCTATGGCGCTGGAAATGGCATGGGCGGCATGATGGGCTACGGTGCCGGAAACGGCGCAGCCTGCGGAATGGATGACAGTTATTCAAGCCCTGGCTACAGTACTTCGGCTGACCCCATAACCATCAAGGAAGCAAAAACAGCAGTTGAGCAGTATCTGGAATCGACAGGAAATCCTGACCTTGAACTTGCAGAGATAATGGAATTTTCCAATCACTTTTATGCAGGGGTTAAGGAAAAAAGCACTGACATACACGCATTCGAGCTTATTGTCAACAAATACACCGGCGCAATTTCTCCCGAGATGGGCCCGAACATGATGTGGAACACGAAATACGGGCACATGGCACGGGGTGTAACAGGTACACAGGAACCCACAGTAACTGAAGAACAGGCGATTGCGTATGCACAGGCTTACCTTGACAGGGTTATGCCAGGAACAACAGTAGATGAGCATGCAGACAGGTTCTATGGCTACTACACCATACATACCATAGAAGACGGAAGGATTGCAGGAATGCTCAGTGTAAACATTTACACAGGCGCCGTCTGGTACCACAACTGGCACGGTGGGTTCGTGGACATGCTGGAAGTGGAATAACCCTTCCGGCATTTATTTAATTATCAGGCTTCCTTTTAATTTAAATATTTTCAATGTCTTTAGCTTACCGGTGAAAAGGTGGATAAACAACAGCTCGCTGAAATCTTAAACGCACTTGGGAATGAACACAGCATTACTATTATAGGAATCCTTGCCAGCGGTGAGCGTTATGTTTCAGAGCTTGCAAAAGAAGTCGGCATATCCAGACCGCTTCTTTATCTTCACCTTAAAAAACTCGAAAATGCCGGGCTTGTGGAAAGTGAGATAAGGCATTTTGATGAACCGCCATATACAAAGAAGTTTTACAGGGCAAAAGACTTTGAATTAACACTATCATTAAGTAGAATCAGGGAAGTATTAACTCAGGAGGTTAAAGTTTATGCAAATGATGGACTTTCTACAAACAAATACTGAATCGGCTGTCTATACCCTGATATTTATTGTTACTATTCTGGGTTTGATATTAATTTATTTCAGTTACCTGATTCTTTCGGAACTAAAAGAAATGAAAACGGTTTTTAACAGGGTTGAGAAACTTCTTGAATCCGTGGAGTGATTTGCATGGTTTTTTCTGACACCGAGAATAAGACCATTGAGAAAAAGTTCGAATTACTTGAAAATGATGTTGAAATTATCATGTTTACCCAGGACCATGAATGCCATTTCTGCAAGGAAACAAGGGAGTTTGTCGAGAAAATCGGCGAATCTTCGCCCAAAATAAAAACAACGGTTTATGACTTTGTAAATGATGGGGACAAAGCGAAAAAATATGGCATCAATAAGATTCCGGCAATTGCAATTATCGGGAAAAATGATTACGGTATAAGGTATTATGGCGTACCGGCGGGATATGAATTTAACGTGTTCCTGGATGATATTGTCGATGTTTCAAAAGGTACAACACCGCTTCCAGATACCATTAAAAAGAAGCTTGCCGGTATAAATAAGCCGGTTCATATCCAGGTGTTCGTATCCCCGACATGCCCGTATTGCCCTGTGGCGGCAAGGACATCACGAAGGCTGGCTATTGAAAATAATAATATAAGGTCTGATGTAATTGAGATGACAGAGTTCCCGCATCTTGTCCAGAAATACGGTGTTATGAGTGTACCCCATATTATCATCAATGAGGATACATCATTTATAGGTGCACAGCCTCCGGGGGTATTCGTGGAACAGATTTTAATGGCACTGCGGTCAGGATACAATCCAATGTATTCCTGAATGTCAGGTTACTTTAACAACAGTTCCTCCCTCACTTATTTTTGCGGATTTAAAGTGCGGACCTTTCCAGTAAACCATTTTTTGTATGTTTATCTGGACAATGACATCGTTTTCCCCGAGGGGTTTGTTTTCGATTACAGCCTGGTATTTGTTTTTAAATTCCGTGTAAATCTCGTAATATAAATCCAGTGTATCTTCCGAGAGGAAATAAATCGGTTCATTCTTTTTTATTTCAGCAGTTCCCTGTACCATTACCCCTTCGTTATTGAATGGATTTAGGTTGTCCCTTATATCAACTGTTATGCTTACGTTCGGGTTTTTGGTTATGTTCCTGACTTTCTGTGACCTGTCATTGGTAATAAAGAATATTTTTTGTGACTCTTCTTCATAGATGAAAAATACAGGTGTCAGGTGCGGCTGGTCGTTTGTGTCGCTTGTGCAGACATAACCGAAATAATTCCCGTACAGGATGTTTAGCATTTCATCTGGTATTCTCATGGCTACACCGGAACAGTAATTTGTTTGGCTCCTCTCCAGTATATGATTTTAGCAGGTTTTACCTGAATGAGTATTCTTGAAATAATAGGTGTCAATTGCCATGCTTTTGGTAATTCCGAAGTTGAGGTGGCGTATTTTTTTGTATATTCAGGATATTTTTTTAAGAAAAGATTACGGGCTGCAAGCATCTGTATGAACTTAAGGGGAATATCCGGCAATCCGAAAATCCGAACATTTCCAATGAAAAGGACGGCTTTATTCTCGTAGATATTGCTCATATCCCTTTTAT
Organism: Candidatus Methanoperedentaceae archaeon; assembly: GCA_014859785.1. Classification (GTDB taxonomy): domain Archaea; phylum Halobacteriota; class Methanosarcinia; order Methanosarcinales; family Methanoperedenaceae; genus Methanoperedens_A. Next base: position 7,718 of record JACUTP010000057.1, read on the forward strand.
CTATCAGGAAAGCGATTTTGTTATTTTCTCGCATTATTTTAAGTTTTTTTGCTTCTTTTGAAGTATTGAAATAGATATTCTGCCCGTCAAAAACATAGACCACCGGTGTAATATGCGGCATCCCGTGGTGGGAAGTGCCGATATATGCAAAACTTGATTCCCTGACCAGATTATATATGTCGGGAGGCAGCCAGGGTACTCTTGATATGATGTATGCTGATACTATCGATGTAAAGGAAACAAAAAACACAAAAATGAAAATAGTTGTCACAAGCAGCGAGTCAACCTTAAGAATTGGTATCAGTAGGAGAGAAATAATTCCGAAAAACACATTATTTATATCAAGTTTCCGGAGAGACCTGAGTTCAGTGTACGGCGTATGTTCAAGTTCGATTCTTTTTTGCGCGATTTTTTCAAGTTCTACCGACCTCCAGAGCGCAAGTACGGAAGTCCATATCCCGAGCCCCATCCTGTAACATATATCCCAGATAAGGAGGCTCATGAAAACAAGTAGTACGGGATTATGTGTTTTTCCAATCCAGTAATCCAGTAAACCAGGATTATAATAGAATATATAAGGCATAAAAAGTATGAAAATCACAAGTCCCGGCAGTGCTTCATAATGGTTTTTGTGAAACAGTATTTCCTTGTATTTCTCAAGAAGTTCGTTTTCGTCTTTACTTAATGGCGCCCTGAATCGCCTCAGTGTAGGGCCGAGCTGGAGTATGAGCATGCTCCACATCACTGCTACTAAAATACCCAGGGAACCATAAAACAGGGATGTGGTTTCCAGTTTAAAGATAATGCCAAGAGTAAGACCAAGAACAAGCAGGAAGAATAATTGCAGCAGGATGCTGTACTGGTAAGATAACATGGAAAATGGAGGAATTTTTCCCACAATATCCTCGTAAATCCATTTCATGTCTTTCCTGTGAATATCATCCATTTATAGGAATTGATGTAGTGCATTAATATTAAAGCTCTCCAATAAACCAGTACAACCCACATTCAAGAGATTATGAGATAGTGCCTCCACATCCTCTCAATCATGTAACCACAGGGGAATGTGTTGAAGCATTGGTTCTCTCAATTCTCACGGGAGAGCATGCACTTTATAATGTTTCTGATATTCTTTATTCTGCGATGATCTCAAAAGCCATCATAAAACATTCACTTGGGCTCTCCCATCTCCATTTCGATACTACGAGGTTGAGCCTTTATGGGGAATATGATACAACGAACGGAAAAGATTGATGCCCAGACCCGGACTCGAACCAGGGACATCTGCCTCTTCAGGGCAGCGCTCTCCCAACTGAGCTACCTGGGCATGCTCATGCATAATCGGCGGCATCGTATATCTATTCTTCGGAAAAACCCGGCGATACGCTTCTTATAACCAATTGCAGGCATACAATAAGAATGACGATAGAAAAACTTTTCGGAATCGGGAAGATGCAGCCAGAAAAACGTATCCCCAAGACTTAATATAAGATAATATCATTTAAATCATGGAAGGTAGCTGCATGAGTGATTTCCTGGATAAATTTCTAAGAATCCGGTCAGGGTTTTTCAGCCGGATGAAGTTTCTTTTTATTCTGGATTTAGTTATCATTTCAAGCATTTTTTATTCTATTTTTATCATATTAAACGCAGAGTATTTCCTTGAAAAAGCAGCAATTGTTCTTCCTATTCAGGTTAAATACATTCCGCCCGTTACGGCTTTTATACTTGCATTGCTCGCCTCTTCACTGCTGCATAAAAAGGATAAGAAAATAAACGTCACGCTTCTAATTGAAAAGAAACAGCCCACACTCAATGAAAAACTGAGAACTGCTTATGATAACAGGCATGAGAGCAATGTAATTATAGAAGCCCTGAATGAAAATGTTTCCAGGCTTCTTTCAAATGTATCCCCTTCCCAGCTTTTATCAGGTGGCAGGATTCTCATGAAAATACTGGTCACTGTAATTTTCATTGCCGGTGCGGCAACTGTTTCATTAAATCCGGATTACAGGATACCACCCGGACAAATCGAAGGTGCCTACACCAATTTCACGGATATAATAACCGGAAACGAAATCACAGGACCAATCGAGATTGTGGGTCAGCCCGAGATGTTAGACCAGGTCGGGCAA
>JACUTP010000058.1 GCA_014859785.1 Candidatus Methanoperedentaceae archaeon
GCATTCGGTGAACCCGGAAGGCAGAAAATAACTTTCCCGCGTGCAACACCTGCAACAGCACGTGTAAGCATCACCGAGTTTCCTACCTGTTCAAGGCTTTTATACCTGAAAAGCTCCCCGAACCCTGGAATTTCCTTTTCAAAAAAAGGATTCACGGCTTCAATTGTAACATCAGATGGTGAAAGACCCGTGCCGCCGCTTGATATTATAATATCTGCATCGGAATATATTACTTTTTTGAATGCTTCCTTTATCATTTCGAGATTGTCGGGAACAAGTTCATAATGCACGATTTCACAGCCCCTGACATGCATCATACCCCATATGAGTTTTCCTGATGCATCCTCTGCGCGCTCTGGTCTATCAGCACTCCCGTATTTTTCATATCGTGAGCTGCTGATGGTAAGTACTGCACATTTGAATGAGTTTTTCACGTTTTCCTTGTGTTTCACTGACATCTCCATGACAGTTAATATATGCAAGAAGATATATGAAAGATTCTGTTAAGCATGAAACTTCTTGCAATTGATGTAGGTATGGGTACACAGGATATTCTTCTTTATGACAGTGAAAAACGTATTGAAAACTGCTTCAAGATGGTTTTACCGTCACAGACACAGATTGTGGCAAAGCAGGTTTCAGAGGCTACAGCAAAAGGCCAGGATGTCATCCTTTCAGGTGAAACCATGGGCGGCGGGGCATCCAGCAGCGCGGTTATGAAGCATTTAAAGCCAGGAAATTGTGTGTATGCCACGGAAAAGGCAGCACTTACCCTGAATGACGATATCCAGAAGGTCCGGGAAATGGGCGTTGTTATTGTCAGCGAAGATGAAGCCCGTGAACTGGATGGCGTTCATATCAAGATGTGTGACATAGACACAAATGCCCTTGGAAAAGCGTTTTCCTTATTCGGGGTAAATATGCCGGAAAGGTCAGCAGTTGCAGTCCAGGACCACGGGTATGCACCCGGTATGAGTAACCGTGTGTTCCGTTTTGATTATTTCAGGGAAGTTATACAAAACGGCGGAAATCTTGATTCTTTTGTATACTGTGGTAATATCCCTGAACGTTTCTCGCGCATGAAAGCAGTTGAAAGGACACTTCCAGGTGCGCTATTCATGGACACTGGAATGGCTGCAGTACGGGGCGCGCTTCTTGATGAAAATGCTTCATCCCCCTGTCTTGCAGTCAATGTCGGGAACGGACATACCCTTGCATGTGTTGTTGACGGCATGGATGTGCTGTCTGTGTTTGAACACCATACCGGACAGATGACACAGGGCAAGCTTGATGATTACCTGAGACGGCTCTGTGAGGGAACAGTTGATTTCCAGGAAGTGTTCGATGACGGTGGGCATGGCTGTTTTGTCAGGGAAGCTGTGGGTTTCGGGAATATCGGGTCTGTACTCGTAACAGGCCCTAACAGGTACTTTATGAAAAGCTCCGGTCTGGACACTCATTTTGCAGCACCGTTCGGGGATATGATGTTGACAGGCTGTTTCGGGCTGATGGATGCTTACCTTAATAATACACAGATAATACACAGGACTAAAACGGAGAAAATATGAAAAACAGGGCTCTTTTTGACAATAAATGTCCCACATGCGGAAGCTGGATGAAATCCGAACACAAAAAAAGCGAGAAAGGAATGAATATTATTACATATTCATGTCCTGAATGCGGTCTTTCCTACGCTGCCGAAGGGTAATGATAACCAAAATGGAATGATAGGATGATAATAGAAATTCTGTTAATATTGGTTGTATTACTTCTAATAATTCTGGTATTCCTGGTTCTAAAAAGCGGAAAAATCGAACCGATTACTATCGAATCTGCCATATCAAGGGTGTGGATGGAATCAGGGCTGGATGAAAAAGTGGGAGAGATTACGACCCATGCCCGGGACATCAGGGACAGTCACAGGTCAATTGAACAAATGCTCAGGGTACCCAAGGAAAGAGCTTCTTTCGGTGAGATAAGCCTTGAAACAATTCTATCAGATCAACTTTCTCCTGATATGTTCGGTATCAGAGAAAGGATTCTTGATGGAAAAATCCCGGATTCCTATATCAAATCAACTGTAGGGCTAATCTGTATTGATTCCAAGTTTCCACTTGACAATTATGAAAAAATGGCAGACACAACGGACGTTAAAGAAAAAGAAATTTTAAAAAAGCAATTTATAAGGGATGTTCAAGGACATCTCAATAAAATATCTGCCGATTATGTATGCCCTGAAAAAGGTTCAGCTGAGTTTGCTTTTGCTTATATCCCTTCGGAAGGGGTTTATTATTTTTTGCTGACTGAAGCTTACCATATGTTAAGGGAATTTACTAAAAAAGGGGTGCAGGTGGTCTCACCGTTAACCATCTCACATAAAATTGAACTTATAAAAACAGGAATCCATGCCAAAAAACTTTCCAATGAAGCAGAACTGGTGAAAAGTAATATTATTAAACTTTCACGCCAGTTTGAAGATATTGATATAATCTGGAAAGTATTTTATGAAACCCATTTAAGGAACGCTGGAAAGAAAGCTGATGAACTAGATCAATCCTATAAAAAACTAAGGGACGAATTTAACAGGATTTCCGAATTTTCTGAAGATAGTAAAATGAATTAAATTTTGCAATCACCCCTTCCTGAGAATCCGCAGGGCAAGATGCGCGGCATTGGCACCGTTATCTATCCCGACACATGCAACAGGAACACCGGGCGGCATCTGGGCAATGGATAAAAGCGCATCCATACCGCCAAGTTTAGCACTGACAGGTACACCGATGACGGGTTTTTTAGTCTTTGATGCCACAACACCCGGAAGGGCTGCCGATAAACCCGCAATTGCAATAAAAACCTCTGCATCACTTTTTGATATATACTCATCCAGTTCCACAGGATTCCTGTGGGCGGAAAGAACACGAATCTCATAATCCACACCCGCCTTATCAAGAATTTTTGAAGATTGCTGCGCGATTTCCATGTCCGATTCTGAACCTGTTAATATTGATACCGTAACCATACTGCATAAATGGTCAATTAATCCATAAAACGCTTTGTGTATATTTAAGAAATAACTGGAAAAAGGGAGGGTGGGAAGATGACAAATCCTCCCAATTTATGGCTTCCTATCTTAAGGAACCCCCGGTTTTTATTCGTCTGAAAAATCTTCACTATCCATATTTACATGCCTTGAGAACATGGAGACCCACATGGAGTATTTACCATAAACCAGAAGTCCGCTGTTAGGAAAGGAAAGTTCATTAATATATGTCCCGTCCTGCCCGAGTTCGGCAGCATCCCCCATATACAATCCCATTGTGCCGTTTTTCCCAAAACCAAGTGAAACCTTCATCTGGTCCGCCTGCATGTTCCGGATTGGAATGGATGTAATGTATCTTGGAACCTGTTTCATATTAATCAACCCTGTCACACTCCAGGTAGTGATATACTGCCCTTGAAATAGCCTCCTTGATAGAATCTTCACCTGTTTTTTCTTTTAATGCAATTATGTCTTCCTGTGGAAGTACTGATTGGACGTGGACTAATTTCATTCCCGGTGCCTCTAATAATAATCATTATACTCATAATGTATATATCTTTCCATATCATGGGTTTATAGTGCCGTTCAATTGGAAAAGTAACGGATTATGGCAGATAAATTAAATATACATGTCAGCTTCAATACAAAATAGATTTTGGAAGGTTATGGTTATGTTAGGCAGGTTCAAATTAGGGGGTGACATATTCCATGGGAAGATAAAAGGCGACAGGGTCATTGTTGACAGGATACTGTATTATGATACATACCGGATTTCAGATCTCGAATTACTTCCGCCTGTTCACCCGAGCAAGATAATATGTGTTGGCATGAATTACATTGACCATGCAAGGGAACTGGACATGCCGGTGCCTGATTCTCCCATTATTTTCCTGAAGCCTCCGACCGCCGTAACAGGTCATATGGGCAAGATAGTTTATCCAGGAACTTCAAAACATGTGGATTATGAGGGGGAACTCGCGGTTGTAATCGGGACAAGGTGCAAGAATATAAGCGCGGAAGATGCAAACAGCGTGATAATGGGATATACCTGCTTCAATGATGTTACTGCAAGGGACCTCCAGAAAAAGGACACCCAGTGGACAAGGGCAAAGGGTTTCGATACCTTTGCACCGTCTGGTCCTTATATTGCAGACCCCTCAATAGGTTCCGGCAACCTTTCTATTAAAACAAGGGTGAACGGGGATGTCAGGCAGGATTCCAGCACCTCCAACATGATATTTGATGTACCAGAACTAATCGAGTTTATTTCAGGTATTATGACCCTGGAAAAGGGCGATGTCATAGCAACGGGTACGCCGCCGGGAGTAGGGGAAATGTTTGTGGGTGATGAGGTCGAGGTTGAAATAGAGAATATCGGCATCCTTAAGAACACGGTAATCGCGCAGGAATAAATATAGGCGGAAAATATTAAAATTCACTTTAAAATCTCAGGAGGAGCCCCGCAAAGTTTTACAAGCGCTTCAGCCTCAATGAAATGCAGGCTTGCCGGTATGATAAGACAATGCAGCGGTTCCCCGAAATCATAACTTTGCAGGTTTTCGAGATAACCTGCATGGACACAGGGGGTCTCCGAGCCTGCCCGTGCAATCCCGACAGCAAGGCTTTTTTCCAGTACCCCTTCACCTCTTCGTTCTTCCATTTCAAGAAGCAGCGAGACAGCAGTTTTTATATCCATGAATCCTTTCTCAACGTCAATATCAAGGAAAATGAGTGTATGGAGGTCGTGTTGCCTGTTCATTTTAATGGTATCATACGGCGCTTCAGATATGATTGCAGTGTCGTTTCGCATATAGGGAAAGGGAATTGTTGCTGATTTCCCGAACCTGTAGTTCTGCAAACCGCTAAGACCTGAAATTGCCGAGGTAATGGACGGTGCATGGATAATTTTCGTTTCAATTCCCATTTCCCTTGCACGCAGGCGAAGGTCGATATGGGTGGTCGCCACCATGGCATCCCCGCCTGTCAGGAATACAATGTTTTTATCTTTTGCCTTTGAGAGCCATAAAGGGTCATTCTCAACATCTTCCCTTTTCAGGACTATCAGTTTCCTTCCGTAGAATTCCTCTATTTTTTCGATGTTTGTCCCGATAAGATGGGATGTATAAAATTCGGCATATACTTCGTCAGCACTCCTGACAGCCTCCAGTCCCTTGACTGTTATATCCTTTTCATCATAAAGCCCGAGTCCGACAAAGGTTAACATAATATGTTATTGGGTAGCAGTATTCGTAAATCTTTCCATGCTAAAATATAAACTTCAATAAGGCAAACAGGAACAGATGAAATTAAAAGGGAAACTTAAAACCACGGCTCTCACAATAGGCAGCGCTCTCGGTTATATTGCAATTATAACAGGTATAATAATGGCTGTCCTGATCCTGGAAACGATATATTCGGGTATTTGAGGTATTTTTCAGGTTGGATATGGAATCTCAATGCGTAAGGGTCAATAAAAAAGATGGGGAAAGGACGCGCCTCGAGCTTATCACTCACGGGGTTCTTAATAAGGACCTGAAGATAAAACCAGACGGTGATCATATTTTAATTCCTGTAAAGGAAGTACCGGAAGGGTACGGGAATATCGGATACGATGATTTTGAGGAGGTAATTAAGGAGAAAACACCATCCGAACTTCTTGGAACCTCCCCTGCATTCGAACTGGTGGGAGATATTGCAATAATCGACCGTTATGAATCAGACCTTTTGCGGATTGCTGATGCCCTGGTAAAACAGAAAAAAGTAAGAACCGTACTTTATGCTGATACGCCAGTTAGTGGCGAATACAGGACCCGGACTCTTTCGTATCTTGCAGGTGATAATAAAACAGAGACTGTGTACAGGGAGAACAGGTGCAGGTACCTGCTTGATGTTTCAAAGGTTTATTTCACACCAAGGCTTGCTACAGAGAGGCTCAGGATTGCAGGACAGGTAAAAGATGGGGGAACTGTGGTGGATATGTTTGCAGGAATCGGTCCGTTTAGTATACTTATAGCGAAAAGATGTCCAAATTCGCATGTGATAGCAATTGATAAAAATTCGGAGGCTGTGAGGTATCTCAGGGAAAATGTCAAACTTAATAAACTGGAAAATGTTGAGGTAAGGGAAGGTGATGTGAGGGAAGCATCGAAGGGAGTTCAGGATGCAGACCATGTTATAATGAATCTTCCCCATAGCGGTTTTGAGTTCCTTGATATTGCGTTCGGGATGGTGAAAAAAGGAGGTTTGGTTCATTTCTATGCCATATCCCATGAGAATGACCTTTTTGGAGGGATAATTGAACGAATAAAAGATGCTGCCATTAGATGTGGTTCAGGGATAATCCCCATAGGTAAGCGGGTTGTCAGACCATATGCCCCGTACCAGTACAATATCTGCATCGACTTCAGGGTGACCTGAATACCCGGCATTGCCATCACAAGTTATTTAATATAGCTATCCTATTAAGAAATGCCTTCGCTTTTATAAGAGATGAGAATAACAACCATGAAATAATGATATTGGAGGAAAATAATTGGCTAGAATGTATTCACGCAGGAAAGGAAAGTCAGGGTCAACAAGACCGATGCGGACAGAAGCTCCCGGGTGGTCAAACACAAATAAGGAAGAAATTGAGGAAACAATAAAGCAGCTTGCGACACGGGGACACTCATCCAGTGAAATAGGGATGATCCTGAGGGACCGCCATGGAGTTCCAGACGTAACACTTGTGACAGGGAAAAAAATAGTTGGCATCATGAAGGAGAGCAATGTGGCACCCAAAATCCCTGAGGACATGTACAATCTTATTGTAAAGGTCCTTGAGCTGAAAAAACATATAGACAGGAACCATAAGGACGTTCACAACAGGCGCTCCCTCAATTTAATGGAGTCCAAGATAAGACGGCTCGGGAAGTATTACAGCCGTGAAGGGCGTATTCCTGCTGACTGGAAGTATTCAATCCAGAGGGCAGAGTTGTTGATTTCAAGATAAGTCGAGATGACAGATGGAAATGAGCGCCTTGCTGAACTAGATGCATTGGGCAGGCAGGTAGCTGATGCTGTAGTTGAACACGACGAGGTCAGGCTCATTTCCCATAACGATGCTGACGGTATATCTGCCGCAGGTATTATGTGTAATGCACTTTACAGGCGGGGGATTCTTTTTCATACAACCATTGTCAGCCAGTTTGATGAATCAACACTTGAACTAATTCAAAAAACAAAGACATCTGACTGCGCTGTTATATTATGTGATATGGGAAGCGGTCAGGCTGAAGTGACATCAAGACTTGAAAACGCAATAATTATCGACCATCACAAGCCAACAGGGGAACTGGAATGTTCACATTTTAACCCGCATCTTGTCGGTATTGACGGTTCTTCATTGCTGTCTGCTTCAGGCGGAGCGTATATGGTGGCGCGGCAGATGGGCGATAACACTGACCTTGCAGGACTGGCACTTGTTGGTGCCACTGGCGATAAGCAGGTGATGGAAAGTGCTAACAGGTTAATTCTGGACGAGGCTCTGGAAAATAACGTTGTTACACTAAGAAAAGGGCTGCTTATGGGCGATGCCATTATCAGTGAACTGCTTGAGTACAGTATTGACCCGTATCTTGATATTACCGGTGACAGGGATAAGATTAAGGAATTTATTGACCAGACGGGTTTTGATGGAAGGTTACGTGACATGTCCGGGGATGAACTGCGCAGGTTTTTTTCGATTATTGTCCTTAAACTTGCCAGGCAGGGAAGCACGTCAGTTGTGGGATCGCTTGTAGGTAACATACTCACGCTGAATTGTGAGGTTATACCGAATGTATATGATTTCGTGGATGTCCTGAATGCCGCCGGAAAATCAGATATGGCGGGTATCGGGCTTGCGGTGTGCATGCGGGATGAGGGTGCTGTTGACTGGGCAATGAGAGTTACCCGGGAAAACCAGCGAATTGTTATTGATAGCATCAGGAAAGCTGAGTCAAAGGTAAGGGAGGCAGGGAATTTCAGGTATGTGGTGCTTGAAAATCAGGGCGGGACGGGTCTGATTGCAGGTACATTGATACGGTATCGCTATCCTGATAAACCGTTTATCGCTTTTAATGAGGTGGAGGATATGGTTAAGGTCTCCGGACGGGGGACGAGGGAGCTTGTGGATGCGGGACTTGACCTTGCTTTTGCGATGAAACAGGCGGCGGAATCAGTCGAAGGCAAGGGAGGGGGACATGATGTGGCATCAGGCGCTTCCATCCCGAAGGGCAGTGTTGAGGATTTTATGAAGGTTGTTGATTCGGCTATCGGGGAACAGCTCGGGGGGGATGCTGGGTGAAGGTGCGGGGAAAGCTTGTTTTCAGAAACGAGGATGCGCCGGGACTTGTGAAGCAAATAGCTGAGTCCCTGTCGCCTGATAATGTTTCCGGGATTGATACGGTTGTGGAAGGTGATTCTGTAACTGTTACTTTTGAGGGTGAGAAAATCGGGAGTGTTCTTTCTTCTGTTGATGATTATCTCATGAATGCGAGGATTGCAGAGGATGTGCTGGAACTGGGGAAGAAGTGAAGTTTCCGGAATGATAATTTCCAGGAAATAGTATGCTTAATCGAATATATTTTTCAGTATGTGGGGAAGGCTATGGACATTCAAGCAGGGATATGGCCATAGCAGGAATACTCGAGAAAAAGGGAGTAGAGGTTTTACTGGGAAGTTATGGATATGTTCTTGAAAGATTGAAGTCGGGTTTCAAAACGATTGAGATTGAAAGAGAATTTGAGATGGCAGGAAATAACGGGTATTTTGATCTTGCTGCTACAATTTCACAGAATAAAAGAACAGTGTTTAGATTTCCAAAGATAATATCAGAAGAAAAAAAGATTTTGGAGGAATTTAATGCCACATGTGTGGTTGCAGACGGCAGGACTGCGGCAGTATTCGCAGCACACAAACTCGGTATTCCATGCATTATTATCGCGAATCAGACAACCATTGAGCCCTTTTTCAAAGATAGACCCCTTTATGTGCGACTTATAGGGAAAACTTTACAATTTACATTCAATAATGCAATGAAACATGCAAATCTGATATTGATTCCTGATTTTCCCCCTCCCGACACGGTATGCCTCAATACGTTAAGTAAAAGCCGGGATATTATGAAAAAACAGAAGTTCATGGGACCCGTTGTTTCTGTAAATAATGATCCACCAAATCCGCATATTCTTCCTGGCATGGAACATCCTTTTATCTTAACGATTCTTGGCGGTCATTCATTCAGACGCCCCATATTCGATAGTATTTTAAAAGTTGCTGAAAAGTTACCGGATATCAATTTTATCATATTAACAAAATTTTCAAATACGGATCAACCGGAAAATGTCAGAATAATAAGATTTGCTGACAATATCGCACCTTATATGAAAAATGCCGAGATGATAATTACCCAGGCAGGCCACAGCACGGCAATGGAAATTATGACACTTGGAAAAAAAGGCCTCATTATCCCTGATAAAGGACAGGTCGAACAGGAAACCAATGCAGCTCGGATGAAAGAACTCGGTGTTTGCGAAACCATTGATTATTTATCTCTTGATCCTGAGAATCTTTTTAAGAAGATCCACATGTTAATGAATGGACCAGAATTCAACCATAAATCATCTCGATTCTCTGAAACAGCAAAGAAAATGAATGGCCCGGAAAAATTAGCTGATATCATATTAGAATTATCAGAAAAATATAATAATTTTTGATAGAGCAAGATAAGTATTCTCACAAAAAAATTGCTGGTTTTTGCGACTGGAATTATCAAGGTCTTTCTTTAATC
>JACUTP010000059.1 GCA_014859785.1 Candidatus Methanoperedentaceae archaeon
TTACAATAGTTTAATATAAATGGGAACTAATGGAACACTTCACTCCTGTAAAAATACAGGAAACACTTTTGGAGATAATCAATAAATGGAACTACCAGTTGTCAATCTGCCTGATATCCAGGCAAACACGCCAGAAATTCCGATAACACTCACAAGGGTGGGAGTCACGGATGTCAAGAAACTTGTTGAGGTAGCAAGGAAAGATAAACGTCCTATTGTCCTTGTTTCCACATTCGACATTTTCGTGGATTTACCGTCCGACCGCAAAGGTGCAAACCTGTCAAGGAATTTCGAAGCCATAGACGAAGTGCTTGAAGAAATGGTAAAATCACCTGTTTACGAGATAGAAGACTTATGCGGTGAAGTGGCAAAGAGGCTTATCTACAGGCATGAGTACGCCCTGCATGCCGAAGTCAGGATGAAAAGCGAGTATATTATTAAACGTGAAACCCCGGTTTCAAAAGTAACCTGCCAGGAAGTTGTCAATATTTTCGCGGAAGCCAAAGCCAAACGGGATGAAAAACTTATAATCAGGAAGCTCGTTGGTGCCGAGGTTCTCGGGATTACAGCATGTCCCTGCGCACAGGAAATCATGAGGGACAGGGCAAGAAATGAACTGAAATCCCTTGGTGTTGACGGGAAGGTAATCAGGGAATTCCTGAACCGTGTTCCCATGCCCACCCACAACCAGAGAGGGCGGGGAATCATATCAATAGAGGTTCATGACAGCGATATCGTATCCCTTGACGCTATCATCCATATTATAGAGACCTCTTTAAGCTCCCAGATGTATGAACTGCTAAAGAGGGGGGATGAGGTTGCTGTTGTCGAACGGGCGCATAATAACCCGAAATTCGTGGAAGACTGTGTACGCAGCATGGCTCAGAAAATCGTGGAGGAATTCCCGGTATTGCCTGATGATTCTATTATAATAATCAAACAGGTAAACGAGGAAAGTATCCATCGGCATAATGCATTTGCAGAACGAAAATCCACGCTCGGGGAATTGAGGCAGGAGATAAACAGTTTCAGTTAACGTTTATCAGTAGTTTTACCAGTATCATTGCCATGAACAGGAATGCTGCAACGATAATAATTATTAAGGTATAAATCCATGATTCCTGCAGGGTGAAAACATCCCTCCAGGTAATCTGGTTGATTTCTTCCCAGTCCCTGCGATATAATACTATTTTACCTTCGGGCTGGTACCGTTTGAATTTTTCTGTGTGGCAGGGTGGCTTTTTTGAGACATCAACGGATTCAGGGCACTGGTTTGTCCCGCAGTTAAAACGGTAACTGCAATTCAGCCTGTGTGCAGAGTCTGTGTATATTGCAAGTAATAACTTTAACCCTGGAATTAAATGCAAGTTTACCCCCCTAAATCTTGAAAGGAACAAGTGTTATACAGAGCAGCCCCAGGAAAAACGTCATAACGCCGAGCGCCATTCTCCACTTCCCGAGAGGTATTTCGTCATTAAGCGGTGCCGGGTGCCCTGCAGCAGCAAAAAAAGACAGTATAAGACCCCAGAAGACTACAAAGTAACCGAAGTCCTGCCCTTTGAAATAGGTTATATAAAATCCAAGCGAGATGAGCATAAACGGCACTAATGTTGATACCCGCGAGGCTTTTTCACCGAGCATTGCACGAAGAATGTGCCCGCCGTCAAGCTGTCCTGCTGGTATGAGGTTAAAGGCGGTAACCAGCATACCCACCCATCCTGCAAAAGCAATGGGATGCAGTGCAGCCGAATCGCTGGTCCGGATAAAACGGGTTATGAACTCAAACAAAGGCGGAATGCCAAGCTCAACCTGAAATCCCCCGTTTACCGCAAGAGGCGGCTGCAAAAGCCCGATAATCGTTACAATAACCGAAACAATAAGCCCGATTAACGGTCCTGATACACCCACGTCAAAAAGCGCCTTCCTGCTGGGAATGGGTCCCCGGTGTTTGATAACAGCGCCCATTGTCCCTATCATACTCGGAAACGGGATGAAATACGGCAGCGAGGTATTCATGCCGTGCTTCTTTGCAATTATGTAATGCCCTGCCTCATGCGAGCCGAGTACCGCCATGATAGCGATGGTGAAAGGAAGACCTTTTATAACCTGTGACGGTGTACTGACCGGGTCAACACCGAAAAGCAGGGAACCTACAAACATTGTGGTAAAAATCGTAGCCAGGGCAAGTACCACGTTAATCCAACGTTTCTCCTTAACAGGTCCAAACCGGGATACTACCAGCACATGTTCCCCTAGTTCATATTTAATATCCAGCTGGTACCCCTTCTCCAGGAAAAACATGCCTGATTGCACGGCAACATCCATGGAATCCTCTTTCGGGATACCGAAAAAATAAATGGTACTGTCTTCCTGCTGTATATCATATATGGAAAAAAAAGGAGTTATTTTTTCAGCAAATTCGCTGATAACAGGATCTTCCAGCTTTTGAAAAAACATCTTCATTATACTAATACTCTAAATCCTGCCTAATGAATATAACTATTCCGATAACAAGGAATATTATTGCAGCGATTAACTGGACATTGAAAACACCTGCCAGAAGTCCGGGATTGGTTGCTGCTATTAAATCAATGGTAAAAGGCGACAGATAAGTTATTTTTTCAAGAACAAGCAAAAAAAAGGTACTGTTATTTGTTAAATTTAATATTAACTCAATAACAGGTATGAAAATCCATAAAGATGTCAGGGCTACCATTAATGTTACAATCTTCCCTCCAAATTTAGTAGCTTTTTCCTCAGTATTCCACAGGACAGAAACCAGCATACCGATAGATGTAATAAGCATAACTGTAGCAATTGCGGTTTTAAACACCACACCGCTTAAATTAGCCTCAAGAGGAAAAATACTGTTAAAAGCCCAGTTTGTAATGATGTAAAAATAAATAATCATCGGAAGGGAAATGATAAATACCGCAATGAACTTGCCAAGATAAATAGAGGGTCTTGTCTGCGGACTTGATACCGTGATAAACAATGTCTTTTTTTCTTTTTCCTTTGCTATGGAAACGGATGCTTTTTTCATTATGAACCTGCCCATCATAATAAGGCCAAGAATCATGGGAACTATTATGAAAAACATGACACCTATCTCAGGAGGGAATGCAATGTCAGTAACCTCACCAGTGAGAACAGCCTCGGATGATGAAACTATGAAAGTATAGGAGAAAATTATTATCATACGCATTGCTTCACTGCCATATTCGAGTGTCATTAACGGCTCTTCTGTATTTCCAGACAGCACGTATGTTTCTGCGAAAAGAGCATAGGTTGCTATAAATACAAGCACGAAAAACCAGAGATATGAGAAAATCGAGCTTTTTACTGTCCTCTTAATTTCATAGAGTAACATGAATAAAAAACCGATTAGGAAATCACGCAACTTCATTTATTGCCTCCTCATGGAATGTCCCGAATATTTCATCAATTGTTATTTTCATGGATTTTGCTTCCTTTATATCGGCAGCATTGGCTGCAACGCGGATGATATGCGGTATTTCCGATTCTGAGTTGAACTTGATAAACACCGATTCACCGCCGACTGTTACGTTCACGCTTTCCTTTTCAAGCTCGAATATCAGCTTCTGGATTTGCTTCACGTCATAAAGCTTGAGTTCAAGGGCAATCTTGCCGATTTTTTTCCTGATTGAAGTAAGCTCGTCATTTATAACAGTTGACCCATTCCTGAGAACCGTTACACTGTCGCAAATCCCTTCTAAGTTATTAAAATCCTTGTCCGTTATCAGGATGGTTTTATTCGTGGATGAAAGTAATTTTTTAAGCGATTTGAGGGATACTGGATCAAGTCCGGTCATGGGCTCGTCGAGCAGCAGAACCAGGGGATTGTGAACAAGTGCCATTGCAATAGCCACGTTCTTTTTCATGGATACCGAATACCTGCTTATGGTCTGGTCAGCCACAGATTCAAGTCCTCTCTGTTTGATAATATGGTAAACTATGCTTTCATCCCGGATGCCGTGGAGTGATGCCGTCAGGGTAACCAGTTCCCTTGCCGTGGAATCCGGAGGAAAATGAGGGGTTTTGGGAACGTAACCTACCAATTTCCTGATTTCCCACCCTTTTTTGATAGGGATATCATTAATTATTACTTCTCCTGAATCAGGTTTCATAAGGGTTGCAAGTATTCGCAGGACAGTGCTTTTCCCTGACGCTTCTGGTCCTATCAG
Organism: Candidatus Methanoperedentaceae archaeon; assembly: GCA_014859785.1. GTDB lineage: Archaea > Halobacteriota > Methanosarcinia > Methanosarcinales > Methanoperedenaceae > Methanoperedens_A. The sequence goes on from JACUTP010000059.1 coordinate 4,206, forward strand.
CCCGTGGACAGTGCCTTTTTTCACATCAAGGTTCAGATTCCTTAAAGCGTGTATTTTCCCGAATCTCTTATTAAGGTTCTTTATGGCAATCATTTACTTACTTTATCTCCTGTGGCATAAACTTTGTTCCGTAATATATCATACCTTTTTCACTTTCCTCACCGAGTTTCCTGAATGCGGATTTTACTTTCATGCCTGTATGTATGTCATCGGGGCTGCATATTACCTGTGCCGTCAGGCGCGGCCCCTCATCCAGTTTTATTATTGCAAGTATGTACGGTGTGTGCTTGGCATAATCCTTACCTGCACTGTGGATAATGGTATATGTCACCACCTCGCCTGTCCCGTTGAACTTAAATGGAACAACCTGGCCCGTCCTCCTGCATTCAGGGCACATGTTCCTTGGCGGAAAATAATATTCACTGCAATTTTCACAGCGTGTACCGATAAGCCTGTACAGGTTTTTCAACCGTCTCCAGAATCTTGGAACTGTCATTTTTATCGCTCCCTCGATAATATATGGACCGTAGCAGTAGCACCCGACCCGCCCACGTTATGCGCAAGACCGATTTCAGCACCATTTACCTGCCTTTTGCCTGCTTCCCCGCGAAGCTGGTACGTCACCTCAACCGCCTGTTTTATACCGGTGGCACCCACAGGATGCCCGCAGGCTTTTAACCCGCCTGACGGATTTACAGGTATTTTCCCGCCAATGGCTGTCATGCCGGATTCGGTGGCAGGTCCTCCGTCACCTTTCATTACAAACCCCAGGTCCTCGATGGCGCATATCTCTGCAATGGTAAAACAATCATGCACTTCAGCAAAGTCAATTTCTCCGGATGTTATCTTTGCCATCCTGTATGCCCTCTTTGCAGCTACAACCGTGGCGTCAAGAGTGGTAATATCACACCTGTCATGAAGGGAAAGGGTACTGCTTGCCTGGGCTGAGGCTTTCACGTATATGGGCGTGTCAGTGTACCTGTGTGCCTCATCGGCAGGTGCAAGAACAAGGGCAGAAGCACCGTCTGTTATCGGGGAGCAGTCAAAAACATGCAGCGGGTCAGCGACCATGACTGAATTAAGTACGGTTTCTATGGTTATCTCGTTCCGGAACTGCGCTTTCGGGTTCATGGTACCGTTATGGTGGTTCTTGACAGCAACAGCCGCCAGCTGTTCCCTGGTTGTCCCGTAGCGTTCCATATGAAGTTTTGCAATCATGGCATAAAGACCCGGGAATGTTGCACCCATAATACCTTCCCATTCCCTGTCCGCGGCTGCTGAAAGCGCATCGGTTGTTGTCTCGGCACTGACATCCGTCATTTTTTCAGCACCGCCTGCTATTACAATATCATGATAACCCGATGCAACCGCAATAATTCCCTGCCGCAATGCCAGCCCTCCTGAAGCACACGCAGCTTCAACGCGCGTTGAAGGCACATTGAGGCTGGCAAGCCCTGAATAGTCAGCTATCAGTGCACCGAGGTGTTCCTGCTCAATGAACCGTCCCCCGCTCATATTGCCGACATACAGCGCATCGATTTTTTCACCCTGCACACTGGCATCCTCTATTGCAGATACTCCTGCTTCCACGAAAAGGTCACGGAACGATTTATCCCATAATTCGCCGAATTCCGTGCATCCGACTCCTATAATTGCTACATCTCTCATGAATTTCACCTGAACTAAAATTTAATCTTACCTTTATGTTTTGCGTAATCCGCGTAATTTAAATATATCGGATTGGCAAGCAGTTGTTCAACAGACGGTGCACTGTTTCGAATATCATCAATTCTATCAGTCACGGTTATACTGAAAGCATCACTGCCAGCACCTGAACCGAACGATGTTACGAAAATCCTGTCACCCGGTTTTGCAATATCAAGGGTTGCGGCAAGCCCCATCATGCATGAGCCGGAATACGTATTGCCAAGGCGCGGCACAACAAGACCGGGTTTTATCTGTTCCTTTGAGAAACCCAGCATTTTCGCAACACGAGTCGGGAATTTCCCGTTCGGCTGGTGGAATATTGCATAATCGTAATCAGATGGTTTTGTCCCTATCTTTTCAAGAAGACCGTTTGCCGCAGATGTAACGTGCTTGAAGTATGCAGGCTCTCCGGTAAACCGTCCGCCGTGCTCGGGATATGTCATTCCTTCCCGCCTCCAGAAATCGGGCGTATCTGATGTGAATGAATACGTTGATTCGATTTCCGCTGCCTGTTCGTCTTTTCCGATTATGTACGCAACACCTCCTGCAGCTGCTGTGTACTCAAGGGCATCACCGGGTGCGCCCTGCGAGACATCCGAACCTATTGCCATTCCAAGGTCAATCATTCCCGAACCGACAAGTCCCATACATGCCTGGATTGCAGCTGTCCCTGCCTTGCAGGCAAACTCAAAATCAGCAGCCGTGAGTTCTGAATTCGTACCGATTGCTTCTGCCACAACAGTACTGGTGGGCTTTACAGCATAAGGATGGCTTTCAGAACCCGTATATATCGCCCCGATTCGTTCAGGGTCAATGCCGGCACGTTTTATCGCATTATTCGCAGCCTCAACAGCAATTGTAATGGTATCCTCATCAATATCGGGCACGGATTTTTCAAAAACCATGAGCCCATCGGATATAATCCTTGCGTCATTACCCCACACCCTGGCTATTTCTTCCACCCTTATCCTGTAACGGGGTATATACGCTCCATATGAAATAATTCCAACACTCATTTTTACACCTCAAAATATTAATATAACAGATTTTATTTAATTTTAATTTCTCTATCATGCAATTGCAGTGACAGGATTAACTCGTTTAGTGGCATCATGGTCGCAATGAGCGGTATGTGCTCTATTTCGGCAATTTTTGTGGCTATATTGTCAACCTCTGGTGCCGAAAGCCCGTGAAGAATCATCAAAGCTGGTTTTAAATTCGTTACCCTCAGTGCCACCATCGGCGACCTGCCGGTTGAAACTTTTGTAAATATCATAGCCCGGTCAGAACTCCACCCGTAAAGCTTCTGGAACTCGCTATGGGATAGCTGGATTATAGCTTTATAACTATCGACAATGGTGTACCCGTACAGTGGTTTGATATATTCACTGCCAGGAGTATACACCACCTCGCCCTTTACCAGTTCGGTAAATTCTTCTGTCGTAATAGGGGAAAGGTATTCGTGAATGTCATAAATGGGATCTGTATTGAAACCACCCAGTAATATATTCTCATATGAGCGGATTTTTGCCCCGCCATGGGCTGTATCCATTTTCAGGATGGCTTCAACTATTTTACTTACGATAAAAATACCAGGAGATTTCCTTCTCCCGCTTTCGTAATCACTTATGACAGAAGGTGAGACTTTTAAATACGCCGCAAGGTCTGACTGTGAAATCTCAAAAACTGACCGCCATTTTTTTAATGTTTCACCCGGGTTACCAGAGAGGGTAATCTCCCCTGCCATTTTTTCAGCAAGCCTTGCCCTGATATCCTCATACTGAAAATTAATACCAGGGGCACTCTTTGAACTTGCCCGGGCAGTAACTGTGTTATCATTCATGGTATCGAAATGGTAACGATGTACAGGCATATAAAATTAACGAATGTGGCATCGTCAAATAACGATGATTATTAATGGAAGATAAGTGAATTATTTCAATAAATTTATTGCAGGCTTTCAGAAAGAATCAAATAGTGATACGACCACTAAGGCTATGCACCCGCGGGGCCGTAGGGTAGCCTGGTCCATCCTTCATGCTTGGGGTGTATGAGACTCGAGTTCAAATCTCGACGGCCCCACCTGGACTTTTTTCGATGCATAATTTTGCCCTGTTTATAATTATTTTATCCCTTTCACCTTATGGCTGACCTTTGCACCAAGTTCGGTAAGGGAATACCTGCCGTTTTCAAATGATACCAGCTCTTTCCCTGCAAGCATCTCGATGTTCTTTTCAACACCTGCTATTCTTGTTGTTTTGGCTATGGTTGCACTGTCCATAGGTCCTTTTGAGTCAAGTACGGCAAGAATCTTGCCCAGCCGGTTGTTGCTTGCAACGAATCCGATTAATTCTTCCATGAAATCACATCTCCTTAACAGCATAATGAACTCCTGTTGAGATAACTTTATTGCATGCAAAAACTATCTGGAATGTGGCGGGCTAGCCCGGGTAGCTCGGCGTTACCTGTAACCCGACACCGTCGATAGCGGGGGGCGAAGCCAGAGGAAGTAGTTTTAACTATTGCCGGGCCCACAGGTTTTACTGTGAAACCCCGTCCTTTGGGGATGGTGGTGGTACAGGGGCTTTCCTGAAGGAAGGTTGCTGTATCTTAACCGCGGATAACGGTCGAGGTCCGGAAGGGAGCAGACCAGCTGCGGACAACTATCGCTCATTGGGTTGCGGGGTGGAGGCGAGCCTGCGGATTACCTGACAATGGAAGAATCTGCGACCCGAGGCGTGCCCGCTACTTATACTTCATGTGATTACAAATAAAACAGGTTAGTAAACATGGACATGCCATATAATTGGGACTTTATACAGTATAACATCCCTTCTGAAAAACTTGCTGGCAAAGGTAAAATTATAAACGCATCATATAATGTACGTTGAATTGAATCGTTGTTCACCACTGCCCTTAAATACCCACAAACCCAATTTTAAACAGGGTATTATGAGCTTTCTATCAAGGTTTGCACGCCAGTGGATTGCAGGTGAAACACTGGACAGTGCCATAAAATATGCAGGAAAAGCGAACAACGCTGGCATAGGTGTGATTATCAATTTCCTTGGTGAGCATGTCAGGAATGCCGAAGAAGCAAAGGCAAACCTTGAGGAAAACATGCGGATACTTGAATCAATAGAAATCTCCGGGGTAAATGCCGCCCTTTCCATAAAACTCACGCAGCTCGGGCTTGATATCGATAAGAAAATGTGCCGGTCTAATGTGGAAACCATTGTCGATTCAGCATCATCAAGGGATATTTTTGTCTGGATTGACATGGAAAACTCGCCGTATACCAGGGATACCATTGACATATACATGGATGTTCTCGGGAAATACGCAAAAGTGGGAATAGCCATACAGGCAAACCTTAAGCGAAGTGAGAAAGACGTAAAAACAATAGCAGCATCAGGCGGTATTATCAGGCTCGTCAAGGGTGCATACACTGAGAAAAAGGATATTGCTTTCATGAGCCGGAGTGAGATAGCCATTAATTTCTCAAAGCTCATGGGCTACCTGTTCTATAAAAGCCCGTTTTTTGCCATTGCCACCCATGACGACCTGTTAATCGATGAAGCAAAAAAGGTAAACGAAGCCCACGGCAAAAGAATTGAATTCCAGATGCTTATGGGTGTAAGGGAGCGTCTGAAAAACAGGCTTGTAAGTGAAGGGGTTGTGGTGGTGGACTATATCCCGTATGGAAAAAAATGGTTCCCGTACACCCAGCGCCGTATCAGCGAGAGGAAACGGAATATCCTGCTTGTGGT
>JACUTP010000251.1 GCA_014859785.1 Candidatus Methanoperedentaceae archaeon
TCCTGTCCCCGAGGTTCGCTATTATCCCGCGTTTCCTCATTTTTTCAACAACCGTTGTGTGGGGCTGCCTGCTCCTGTATCTCTCGACTTTCTTTGTGAACTGCCGTGTCAGTACAAGGTCATCGAAAAGTTCTGCATCCTTCCTTGCATCTATTGTCCTTATGCTGTTAATGGTATTCCTGACATGCAGAACTGCGCCGTCCACATCGCCCTTCTTCAGGACAAGTTCAAGAACCTTCTCAACTGTCCTGGTTGTCAGCCCGCACCAGTCACGGCGCACCGTTTCCATTCCCTTAACACGAATCTCATCTTTCCAGCCCTTATCCGATTTTTCAAAAACCCATACTGCATACCGTTTTTTAGCGATAAATATGGCACGCTTCCCGATAGAGTCAAACACAAGTTCCATCGGTTTCTGGAGGGAAGATGTAACGATACCTGCAATCTTTTTCCCGATAAGTTCTGCTTCCCCAAGTTCAACATCATTATCCCGGAGATGCACAAACACACTGTCCGTATCCCCATAAACCACAGACAATGGGACTGATTTCCCTGGTATTCCATTCTTCTTTGCCTCATCAACTGTATATGCCGCACCCCCATGAAGTATTATCTCACCCAGTTCGTCCTCGATTAATGCCTTTGTGCGGAGGATATTCTCACGCCCGAAACTTGTGACCGAACTTGCAAGCTTGATACTGTACAGTCTGGCTCTGGCATACCCTGAATACCCGTAAAAACTGTTAAGCAGTATCTTAAGCGCAAGCTGCGTGGCATCAAGCGCCCTGTACTCATCCTCATCCGCTGTTTTCATTTTCTCGCGGGTGGCCTGCCTCCTGTCAAGCAGGTACTCGAGTATGGCTGGAACTATTCCTTTCACTACCTTTGATGAGGCAAAAACACCGCCTGACGGCGACACCACCACATCATCAGGCTCCTCGTCAACTATTACGGTTGTGTAACACAGGTTATGCGCCATCATAATAGTCGGGTAAAGTGACTTGTAATCAAGGATTACGATATTCGAAAGTAAGCCCTTCTTCGGCGAAAGCACCTCACCGCCTTTAAGTTCTTCTTCCTCATCAAACCTCCCGTCATTCGTATCGCCTGTGGGTCTTGCTGCAAGAACCCTGTAATGTTTCATGTACTCGCGAAGCAGCAGGTTCTCAACCATCTGGGTCTGTCCCCCGTCAAGTATATCCTGGAGCAGGGTCCCGCTCGCCCTTGCAAGAGCTATGTACTTGTCAATGAGCCGCAGTTTCAGGAGGAAAGCAAGCGCAAGTTCAGAATCCCGCCTTGCATATTCGATAAGTTTCCCAAGTTTTTCGCCGCCTTCGTTCCAGAACGATTCCATTTCAAGAATCGGTACGTCAAGTTTCTCCATCCCGAGAAGTTCCTTTGCCGAGTTTTTCAGGGTGTACCGCTTGAGGCTGAACTCACGGCGGATAAGGGGCAGAACATCAACGATGATGCGGCCTGTTACCGTAATACGGGTGTTATTCACGACCCTCCTGTAATAAACATGCCTTCCGTCCCTGCCCATTAACGGTTCAATATCTGCCTTTTTCCTGTTGAGTGCCTTTACCCTGTCCACGATATATGGAATATCAAAACCGTTTGAGTTGTATCCCACGAGAA
>JACUTP010000060.1 GCA_014859785.1 Candidatus Methanoperedentaceae archaeon
TGAGGTTAATTTCCAGTTGTATCAGGACTTCAACACTGAATACATATCACCTATACTTCTTAAGACCTTGAATCCCTTATCCGTGATCATGTAATCCCCGCGCTCATGGCGCTGTAGTATCATTCCGCTGTCAAGCAGTTTCTGCAAATGGAAAAGTAAATTTCCTCCGCGAAGCCCTGTAAGTTCGGAAAGCGCTGAAAAGGTTTTTGTTTCTATAGCTATTGCTTTCAGAATTTGCAGGCGCTGTTTATTGGATAGCGGCTCAAGTATGTCATTAACGATCAGTTCGTCAGGCAATACTGATAGTTCCTGCTTCTTTTCTTTATCTGTGTTATAGATTTGCAGCGACCGCATCAAACCAACCTGCTTCCCGAAAAGCGTCTGTACCTGTGAAAAACATTTCTCGCACTGCTTTGACGGGGCATTGCTCCTTAAACCGTTTAAATCCGACTGGTTTTTCAAAATAACATCTTCAGGAACCGCGTCCTGTTTTATAAGGTTTGCATTGTTTTGCAGGAATCCGGTGAATTTTGATTTGCAGGTCTTACGCATCTCGCATTTTTTAACCATATTCCTTTCCAAATCCTCATCGATATCACCAAGAACATGTCCGATAACCGCATTCGCAAAATTAGTGCGGGAACCCGACAGAACAGTGTCAAGATGCTGCTGGTTTGATTGCTCCATAAATCGTTTCATATCCCTGTGTATTTCGTTGAGCTTTCCTTTTATTTCAAGGAGGTCATTGTGGGAACTCTCTTTTTTATCAGGCATATAATTAGTTGTTTTATTCGTGTCAGGTTAAAAAGGTTTCCATTGCAACCTTAAAGGTTATGTTTCTATATTAAAATTTACTTTTTTTACCGTTACATTATATGTTGGTACTATCAAACTAACCGCAGATGAGCGTACTATTAACACTTTCGGTCAACATTAGCTTTAAGTTCATCCTGTATATTTAAATGTGAACGAAAAATCACTTATCACCCCTATTGCATCAATAAACCGTTAGATTTTGGATTCGAGACTTTTTATTGGTTTGAAAAGACCACAGAGAGCGCAGAGGACATTGAAATTAATTAATATACAAGGATGTTTCCCGCTTAACTTAAACTATGAGAGCAGTTGTGCCTCATTAAGATGTTTTGCAATTCATATTTCAAGCAAGCTTCATAGATTCATATCACTGCAATTTTACCTGCATCTGTGATGGTATATCCGTCCTCACCTTTTAAGTATCCCATTGCTTTGAGTTCCCGCAGGTGGTTGTATGCCATGCCTTTTGAGATGCCGGCGCCTCTTGCTATGTCCGGGACTGAACCCACTCCTGACTTGATATGTTCCAGGATTATTTTTTTTGTGTCAGAGATGTTGAAGCTGAGTATGGGAAAATCGATAATGAAATTGTCTTCTTCGGTGACATAGACGATGCGTTTTACCATGTCGCTTCTTGTGTATGCGCCAAAGAGGGCTCCGAATGCCTGGGGTTTTCTGCCGCCTGAGACATTGATGATGACGTGGTTGCCCTGTGCATGCTCTTCTTCTATGAGGTTTGCCACATCCTTTGCTACGCATACGGGGTCGTATAGGGAAGTGTTCTTTTTCTGGATTTCTATTACCTTGCCGAAGGTGTCTTCTATTGTCTGTTCTGAGCGAAGTTTTTTTTCAACTGTACCCTCTTCTGTGAGGAGGATGAGTTTTGAGGGGGAAAGGCGGGTGACACAGACTATGACTGGTTCGATGTTGTAGATTGTGGAGATGAGTGTAAGATTTGTCATTGGGAGATGTTATGGTGTTAGTGAAATATATGTTTTGTGTGTATATGTTTGAATGATATATTATAATCCAATAGAAAAGTATATATAAAATATGAATTAGTATATAGTTATCATGTACAGAATTGTGAATAAACAGATCCATATTGATTTATTAGTCGGATTAACTTGAACATGCAAAGTTGTTCTTTATATACTATTGAAAAATGATATGTATGTGGTGATAAAAAAATACGGGATAAGGTGTGAAATGATGGATCATTTATCTAATGAATTGATGTATCAAAACTGGGGTAAGGCAAATAATCCTGATAACCAGAGTATATCATCATATCACTTATTAGTGTATCATTGCCTGGATGTTGCAGCAGTTGGGAATGTGTTACTACAACATGATAAGCATCTTCTGAAGCGGTTTACTGAGATTACCACTCTTAGTGATGAGATTACAACCAGATTAATTACATTTTATCTCGCAATCCACGACACAGGTAAATTTTCAGACCGTTTCCAGAATCTTCGACCTGATATTTTCGAACATTTGCGGGGGTGCAGATGTGACAAAGCATATACTGTACGCCATGACACTATGGGATATCACTTATGGGATTGTGTGTGGGCTCCACTCTGGGATGAGAACCTGCTTCATCTGGAGCAAAGTGCCAATATCAGTAAAACCGATTGGCGCTATATCCTGATACCATGGGTTCAGGCAGTAACAGGTCATCATGGCGAACCGCCGCATCTTGATGATAATGGTATGACAATACGTGTGCAGAATCTCTTTACTGATGAAAATATTGCCATGGCGCAATCATTTGTAAATGAAGTTGCTGAATTATTAATTCCAGATAAATCAGATAAGTTACCGATTAGTTACGATGAAGACATGGAAGATTTATTCAAGTGCTCATCCTGGTTACTTGCTGGTTTGGTGATATTGAGTGACTGGATTGGCTCAAATAGTGACTATTTCCCGCTTAACTCAAAACCTATTCCGCTTGAAGATTACTGGAATAAAATTGCATTACCAAAAGCAGAAGAAGCAATCAACAAGGCTGGCGTGTTACCGTCTGGCATATCACCTGAAACAGGTATGAAGGCACTGTTCCCCAAGATTGAGACCCCGAGTCCTTTGCAGTCTCATGTTTCTACATGTGAACTCGCTGAAGGTGCACAGTTATTCATACTGGAAGACGTAACCGGTAGCGGAAAGACTGAGGCGGCATTGAGTTTAGCTCACCGTCTCATGGAAAAAGGGCTTGCTGAAGGGATTTTTGTGGCATTGCCGACAATGGCTACAGCTAACGCAATGTATGAACGATTAGCTGATGCATACAGATTGATGTTTGCAGCAGATGCTACGCCATCTCTTGTGCTGGCACACAGCGCACGCCATCTTTCCGATAAGTTCCGCCATTCTATAGGTCTGGAGCATTCCCGTGGTGATGGGTTTTATTCCAGAGATGAAGAAGCAGCTTCGGCACAATGCAGTGAATGGCTTGCAGATAATCGCAAGAAGGCACTGCTGGCAGATGTAGGGGTTGGAACCATTGACCAGGGATTGATGGCTGTGCTCCCTTCAAAACACCAATCGTTGCGCCTGTTAGGTCTATCCAGAAATGTGCTGATTGTTGATGAGGTGCATGCTTATGATCCCTATATGCACACGCTGTTGTGCACGCTGTTGCGATTCCATTCGGCACTGGGTGGAAGTGCGATTCTGCTTTCTGCAACACTTCCTATAAAACAGCGCCAGGAATTAGTTAATAGTTTTTCTCAGGGGCTTGATGGGAAGCAGCATAAATTAAATGAGAATTCATATCCCCTTGTCACTCACAGCACCGGGAATTGCATTTCTCAAATTCCTCTTCAGATTCGTGAAGGCACTCAACGCAAGGTTGCTGTTGAGTTCTTTGATGATGTTTCTGCTGTGCAAACATCTCTGATGAATGCCGCTGAAAATGGAAGGTGTGCCTGCTGGATTCGCAATACAGTGGATGATGCGGTGGATGCATACAACAGCCTGTCCACTAAACTGGGTTCTGAAAATGTCCTTCTTTTCCATGCACGGTTTGCCATGGGCGACCGCCAGAGGATTGAGAAAAAAGTACTTAACACGTTTGGAAAAGAAAGTGATAATGCCATCCGAAGAGGGAAGATACTTGTAGCTACCCAGGTTGTTGAACAATCTCTTGACCTTGATTTTGATTATATTGTCAGTGACCTTGCACCAATGGATTTAATAATTCAGCGAGCCGGGCGGCTTCACAGGCATTCACGCAAAGAGCGTTCTGGAACTCCTACATTAGGGATATTTGCTCCGCCTTTGACAGATAATCCCACTGAAAACTGGTACAAGGATGTGCTTTCAAAAGCAGCGTATGTTTATCCAGGACATGGTCAACTGTGGCTAACAGCGCGTTTAATTTCAGGGAATGGAGAGCTTGTTATGCCTGATGATGCACGTAATTTTATAGAAGGGGTTTTTGGAAGCGGTGCCAGAAATGACGTGCCAGAATCCCTGAGAGATAGGGATGATAAGGCAAAAGGTGATGACATGGCTGCAATTTCGATGGCAAAGCTCAATCGCCTGTTACCAACCAAAGGATATGGAGCAACTGTTGAACAGTGGTTAGACGATACTAAAACTCCCACACGTATGGGGGAGCTAACCACAAATGTGCGACTTGCAAGATGGGATGGTGAGACAGTAATTCCCTGGGCGAAAGATGAAAAGTATGCATGGGAGCTCAGTCAGGTGAGCATAAGCCAGAGAAAAATTAAGGATATGGCAACATATGATGGAGCTTTGAAGGAAGGGCTTGAGAAAGCAATGAATTCGATGCCTGATAAAGGTAAATGGGCTGTTATAATACCATTATCTATGGCAGAAGGGGATAAATGGCATGGATCTGCGATAAATGAACGTGGGGAGCGCATTCAGGTTATTTATGATTCAATTACAGGACTCAGTACGATTCAAGAAAATTAAGAGGTGTTGAAACAGTGGTATATAATTTGATAGATGAAAAATGGATTCCAGTGCGAAGAGCGGATGGAAAAAGGGAAATTATTGCTCCGTGGCAGGTCACTGATAATATTGGCTCAAATCCGATTGTGAGTCTTGATGCCAACCGCCCGGATTTTAATGGGGCTTTGATCCAGTTTTTAATCGGTCTTGTACAGACAACAATGGCTCCGAAGAAAGATAAAAACTGGAGGACTGGATTCGCTGAACCTCCAAGCACTGGTGAACTAAAGGCTGCTTTTGAAAAAGTTTCTCATGCGTTTAATCTGGATGGTGATAGTCCTCGATTCATGCAGGACTTTGAACCTGGTGAATGGGAAAATAATCAGATAGATAAACTGCTTGTGGAGATTCCGGGTAATGAAACTATCAAAGATAATGCAGACCATTTTATTAAACGTGATTCTGTAAAAAGAATGTGTTTTGCCTGCAGTGCGATGTCTCTTTTCACATTACAGACTAATGCACCCAGTGGGGGGCGAGGACATAGAGTGTCTCTCAGAGGTGGTGGTCCGCTGACTACCATAGTAATGGGTTATACCCTCTGGCAGACGATATGGCTTAATGTACTAAACGAGTCTGATTTTGTTGATAAATATGGAAATTCTTCTTTGACAGATGATGCTTCCATTTTTCCATGGATGGGACCAACCCGCACCAGTGAAAAGAATCAGTTAACCACACCTGAAGATGCACATCCTGCACAGATGTTCTGGGGAATGCCGCGAAGAATTTTCCTTGATTTTAATTCAGATGAAACTGGCAATTGTGATGTCTGTGATTGTGATTCAAACAATCTGGTTACAAATTATGTCGCAAAGAGTTATGGAACAAATTATGAAGGAGGTTGGCGCCATACACTTACACCTTATAGACGTGTAAAAAATGAACTTATTTCAATAAAAGGTCAACCTGGTGGAATCACTTTTCGCCACTGGCTTGGTTTAGTGCAAAATGATATGAAAAAGGGAGGTGAACCGGCTACGGTAGTTCATACATTCAGAGGACGACATGAGGGGCTTGAAAATAAAAAACCACTCCAATTATGGGCATTCGGATATGATTTTGATAATATGAAGGTTCGATGCTGGTATGAAGGAAAAATGCCTCTAATTAATGTCGATGATAGTATTCGTGAATATTATGAATCGGTAATAGAGCAATTGATAAGAGTATCTGAGCTTGTATCGGATAATGTTAGAAAATATGTGAAAGAAGCCATGTTCAGGAGACCAGGAGATGTTAAGGGTGATTTTTCTTTCATAGATAACCGATTCTGGAATAATACTGAACCTGAGTTTTATGCTACGCTGGAAAAACTGCGCATTGCATTTTCGGATGATACTGATATTATTGTTGATATAAAACTTCAATGGCTAAATACATTATTCAGAATTGGCGAACAATTATTCGATGAGTATTCACAATCCAATCAGATAGATGTTGCTGACCCAAGACGTATTGCTTTAGCCTATAGAAATTTACGCAAGTTTAATCAAAAAAATAACAAACAAATAATAAAAATATTGGACTTGCCTGTTAAAACAACTAAAGTAATTAATTAAAAAATATAAAAATTGAGGTGAACTAAATATGGAACAAACTAAAAGTTTATCATTCGTATCAAATCAAGATGCGCATGATGTATTGATGGAATGGTGGAAAGGATTGGATGATTTCCGCGGGGACAGAGCGGCATTGAGACGTTGCCATAACCCCACAGAAGTTGCATTTAACCCTGCATTTCACCGGCTTAGAATGAGATTCAAGCAATTTGGCTATGTGAATCAAGAATCTCTGGCATTGATAGCTGGCATATTGTCTCATGTAAAGAGAAATAATGATGTACATATTGCAGCACAAATGGCTACACCAAAATCAGGAAGTAATACTGCCTGTGTTAGTGGATTGCGTTTTAGGCGTATATTGAAGGTTCAGGATAACGCTGATCTTTTTGAACCATTGATACGCATTGTTCACATGCTTGACGGAAATGTGAATATTCCGATACTTGCAAACAGCATCTACTGGTGGAACAGTGATTTTACAAGAAAGGACTGGGCTTTTGCATATTATGAGAAAGCACCACAGGAATCATAAGTTAATATATTTACAAATTAAAATTAAAATATAAATCAATAAAGGAGAATAATAAAATGAGCGAATTTATACAACTACATATCTTAGCATCGTACCCGCCATCGAATCTGAACCGTGACGACCTCGGAAGACCAAAAACTGCTGTAATGGGTGGAACCCAGAGGCTTAGGATATCATCCCAGAGTCTGAAAAGAGCATGGAGAGAGTCGGACATATTCAAGGAATCTCTGTCAGGGCATATCGGCATTCGAACAAAAGAAATGGGAGTTTATGTTTGCAAAGCATTAACGAGCGGATGCAGCCTGGTTGATACAATAAAAAATGAAGATCAAATAAATACAAAATTCCCTCCTGTCTCAGAGTCCATGGCAAAAAAATATGCACAGGATATTGCAGGAGTTTTCGGCAAGGTGAAAACTACAAAGAAAGGAAAGGATGAAGAAGATAAGGATAAAGATACCAAAGAAACAGAAAATGATCCTTTTGGAGATTTAAAACTTGAACAGTTAGCTCACTTCAGCCAGGAGGAAATAATTCTGATTGATTCACTTCTTGGGAAATTGGCTAAAAGTGGTGATGAACCTACTAAAGATGACTTACAACTTTTGCGAGAAAAACACACGGCTGCGGATATTGCCATGTTCGGGCGCATGCTCGCATCCAGCCCCATGCACAATACCGAAGCAGCGGTTCAGGTTTCCCATCCAATAACTGTGCATAAAGTAGCTGTGGAAGATGATTATTTCACTGCTGTAGATGACCTGAACGATGGTAGTGATAATTCAGGTGCAGCACATATAGGGGAATTGGAATTTGCATCCGGTCTTTTCTATAATTATGTCTGTATTAACCGCACACTTCTGGCAGAGAATCTTGGAGGAGATAAGGAGCTGGTGAACAAAGCATTGAAGGCTTTAGTGGAAGCTGCTGCAAAAGTTGCTCCGACGGGAAAACAGAACAGTTTTGCATCCCGCGCATATGCATCCTATATTTTGGCTGAAAAAGGCACTCAACAGCCACGTTCACTGTCTGTTGCTTTCCTTAAGGCATTAAATGGAAAGGATATACTTGATGATTCCATATCTGCTTTGAAGGCTACGAATGAAAATATGGTCAAAGTCTATGGGAAATGCAGTGAATCTAATTGTGAAATGAATGCGCATACAGGCGAAGGCTCATTAGACGAGATTCTTGGTTTTGTAGCAAAATAGGAGCAAGAATATGACGAAATATCTGGTTTTTCGTCTTTATGGGCCTATGGCTTCCTGGGGTGATGTTGCAGTGGGTACTTATCGTCCCACATTCGACCACCCATCAAAATCGGCTGTAATGGGATTATTGGCAGCAGCTATTGGAATTCACAGGGATGAAGACGAAAAACTTCGTGCGCTTGCAGAATCATATGATTTTGGTGTGCGTGTGGATGCATCAGGTACAATGCTGCGTGATTACCATACTTCGCAGGTTCCTCCATCTGGTACAGGCAGGAATTTGAAACATTTTGCCACACGAAAGGATGAACTGGCGGTTTCGAAAGAAGAGCTGAAAACTATCCTTTCTACAAGGGATTATTATTGCGATGCAATATACACAGTGTGTTTGTGGAATAGGGTGGATGAAGTTCCATATTCCCTTGAAACTCTGGCGCAAAAACTGAAGAAGCCTGTGTTCGTACTTTATCTCGGGCGAAAATCGTGTCCTCTGGCTATGCCTGTTGATGCAAAAGTAGTCAGTGGTGCGAATATACAGGAGGTGTTCGGCATGATGAAGATAGATGCTCTTCTTGGAAACCTTAAAAAAGATGATAGTATGAGGTTATACTGGGAAGGGGCAGGCGATGCTGGTGTTCCAGCGTTGCATACAATAACCCGGCGTGATGAACCGTTGAGTCGCAGGCGGTGGCAATTTGCAGATAGAAATGAACATTTTGCTGTTGTATCAGCTTCCCGGAGGGATGATTGATGTATATGAGTAGAATCAGGCTGCAGCCAGATGCATCTGAGAATAAGGATTTCTGGCAAAGTTTAGGTGATACATACCAGATTCATCGTGTACTCTGGTCGTTGTTTGCAGACGACCCGCAAAGAAAACGGGATTTTTTGTATCGCTATGAGAAATCAGAGAATTTACCAACGTTTTACTGTGTGGCTGAACGCATCCCCGAAGATATGAATGGGGTATGGAATATTGAATCCAAGCATTATGAGCCCATTTTGCATGTTGACCAGAGGCTATCGTTTTCACTGTGTGCCAATCCTATCCGCACAAAGCGCGATGATGATAAAAAACAGCACCGCCATGATGTGGTCATGAATGCCAAGAACCAGTTGAAGCAGGAAGGTATCCCAAGAGGAAAATGGCAGTCAGAAGCAGAGATTGTCCAGAAGCATGGTTTTGAATGGCTGGCAAGAAAAGGGGAACAGTACGGATTTAGAGTTAGTGAACAAGAAGTCCGGGCAGACGGTTATCACCAGGAGCGGTTCTACAAAGCAAGGGGGAAACATATTGTGAATATCAGTACTATTGATTTTACCGGATTATTGACAGTCACTGACCCTGAGCGTTTTAAAGATGCTCTGTATGGTGGTATTGGTCCTGCAAAGGGTTTTGGCTGCGGTTTGTTGATGGTGCGCCGTCCTTCAATATGAGGCAAATCAATGCTCCCCAAACTCAAACCCATAGCAATCAAAGAACGAATCT
>JACUTP010000061.1 GCA_014859785.1 Candidatus Methanoperedentaceae archaeon
GCATTCGTTGGGGTCTGGGGTCGCAACCCCAGCGCCATAAAGCTAATGTTGACCGAAAGTGTTAATAGTACGCTCATCTGCGGTTCCTGATTTCCCTGACATCAAACATTTAAATCTTCATACTCTCCCTCACAATCGATGCCGAACCTTTCGAACCAAACGCCCTGAAAAACGTCAGGCTCTCAGCATAAGCCATGGCTTCAATGGCGTTCGTCGTATCCTCTTCCACGCCGTAAATCCTGTCAAAGAATTCCTTTATAGCAAACTTGGCATTCTTCCCGAAAATCTCAACATCCTTCTTGCCAGGGTTTTTCCCGCGGTAGGTTTCAATTGTCCAGTTCCGGATATCATTATACAACTCGGGCTCATACACCTTGAAAATATCAAACACAAGATTCTGCCAGAATGTTGCCACGTTCCCCTTGATAATATCGCCTTTCGGGAACTGCGTGTTGATAAGCTCCCGCGGCGTGCCTGTAATACCGTGCTGTGCAATACCAACGTTCAGGTTATTCTCGCGAAGCGCCCTTGCAACAGCTTTTGTCAGAGGTATGTCGATTGAGACCTGTTCAACAGGGTTACCGTGCTCATCATACACGTTGCCATGCGAGCTTCCGTTTGCAATGGCAATAACCTGGGGGTAAACATCATTCTCGTTAAGCGCCCTGATAAACGTCACCGCCTCCTCCGGTCTTGTAAGAACCATCCCGTCGCCGTCCTTTCTCCCGATTTCCCCGACCTCAACCTCAAGCCCGTACTCTTTCCCGTTCATCCTTTTCTCGATATGCTTTGCAAGTTCAGTTGTGACCACGATATTCTTATCCAGTTCCTCGCGCAGGTTCTTGCCCTGGAAATTGAAAAGATGTGACGCGTCAATGGCAAATGAGGTATAACCAGCATCAATCTGTGCATCAATAAGTTTTTTTGTATCCTCGATTTCCGCACTGTCGCCTTTCTTAACAGTGATATGGTCGGCATGAAGCGCCCATATATCGAATCCGGCATCACGTGCAGCAGCATTTGCCCTTTCAGAAAACATTTTCGGGGTAAGTCCTGAATACCCGCCTTTTAAGTCGCACTCTGACTTTGCAAGCTCAACAATAAGGGCAGAATCCGTATCCTTTGCTGCCCTGAAGATACCTGTGGCAACGCTTGTAATACGAAGGTTTGCCGCCATTACAATCATCTTCCTTCCTGCAATACCGTTTAAAATAGCAGAACCTGGTATCGGTCCAAAATCATTGTTATCCATGTTATCTCCATTATTTTCCTCAATCAGCCATAAGCTTTTCAATCAGGTCAATCTCCTTTTTCCCGCCCGCATATACCGGGGTTCGCTGGTCAATAGATTCTGGTTTCAATGATAATATGTCCGTTTTCCCGTTACTGATTCTTCCTCCGGCATCGGTTATAATTTTCCCGATAGGGTTTGCCTCGAATAATAACCGCAGTTTCCCGTTTTCCCGTCCCTTAAATCCGGGATATGTGAACAAACCTCCTTTATGGAGTATCTGGTGCATGTCTGCAACGAATGAACCGCTAAACCGCAGCTTGTATCCCTGGTTTTCAAGAGTTTCGATGAATGCTGCATGCTCTGGCAGGTAATCCTTCCTGAGAGCGCCGGGTGCGTATAATTTCCCTTCAGGAATCCTTATGTTCTCTGCTTTCAGGTTGAATTCGCCGTTTTCATCCATGACAAAATCATGCACCCCGTTTCCTGTCGAGAATGTAAGTGTTGTCAGCGGACCGTACAGTATATACATGGCAGCAAGCATGGTATTCCCGGGTACAAGCACGCTGCCCGGATAAATCCCGATAATCGTCCCGACTGCAAGGTTCACGTCAATGAGGGATGAACCGTCAAGAGGGTCAATGACAATACCAAACTCGTTTATCGGGTTTTGAATCTCGATAATACCAGGCTGCTCCTCTGAGGAAACCCACCGCGCAAGCCGTGTCCTTTTAAGTTCGTTAATCAGGACATCATCCGCCCATCTGTCAAGCGCCATTTGCTCTTCGCCGTAGATGTTGCTTGTTCCTGCTTTTCCTTCACTGCCAAGGAAACCTTTTTTTATTGTCGATGCCTGATTGCTGAAAAATAGTATTAAATCTGATAATTCAGGGTCAGTGCAGTTTTTTGAAAGAAAATCCTTAAGGTTAATGATATCGTCCTCTCGTGCTCTACTTACCAGTTTTAAGGCAACCAGAATCTAAATAGTTATCGTTTGCAATCTTTATTCTAAATAAGATTTGGAAGGATTTATCTTGTTTCAGGAAATTTATCCAAGAATAATACATAACACAAAATGGAGTATTAATGACAATATTGAAGAAGATTTTTATCGGAATATTGGGGGCGGCATTTCTCTCGCTGGGGCTGTACTTCCGGTTCTATGACCCTGCGAGATATGATGTTTCATACGATTACATCGGAATCGGTACATGGCTTGCAGGTATAATATATTACACGCTTTACAGGAGTTACAGGGAAATAGTCTCATTAGTGATGGGGTTACTGGTGCTGCATGCAGGCGTATTGCTTCTCCTTAAAGATGGTCTCGGGAACCCGAAACTTCTTGGCGCCCTGGTATTCACTTCAGGTATAATAGTGGTACTTGGATCGGGTTTTTCCGAATATATAAAAAAAAGGAAAGAGAAGACAAAATACAAACAGGTGCCGTTTTAACAGGTCTCAGAGTTTATTATCCTCTCTCATCACCTTCATAAGCTCAAGTACGGAATATGCCGCCCTTGTCACGCCCATGCTCCTTTTATCCGTATCCGTTCCGACAAGGTACAGGTTCCCTATTGGTGAGCGCTGTCCTGTAAAATAACCGTTGATGGTAACTGCGGCTTTTTCGGGGACTGTGACCTGGAAATGCGTCATCTCGATATGTTTACCGATACCCGGAACTGCCATTTCGATAATATCCATGGCTCGTTTCTTCTCGCTTTCGAGATTGTTCTTTCCTTTCAGGACGAAAGTGAACCCGACTAGTTGCCCTCCTTTTGGCGCGATGCACGGGTCGTAGTTGCTGACAGGCATTGCCCAGTATGCCCATTCCTTGAACCATACCTCTGACCCGATATAATCAAACTCTTTCATTTTCCCGGAAAGCCCGATCCATACGGTCAGGCTTGTGGTCTGCTCAATTGTGGAGAGTTTTTCCGCATATTCATGAGGCAGTGATACAAGTGATGCCAGGCTTTTAACAAAACCCGAATACACGACAAAATCCGCAGTGAAAGATTCACTGCCTGTTGCAACACCTGCTGCTTTCCCGTCCTTTGTCAGTATTTTCTCAACCCGCGTGCCTGTCCTGATTTCAACGGTTTCAGGTAATGAATATAACACTGCGTTAAGGAGTGTTTTTAATCCCCCTCGCGGGTATGCCTGCGCATGGGAAACCTTGTTGGTTGCAAGCCTGCCAAGTGTTGAAAGATGGCTTGTCAGGTACTTATGGGATAACTTTTCCGTAATTATTGAAGTGTACGAGTTATTAACAGCCACATCCCCGAAGATGTCCTCTGAAACGCTGTCCCTGATAAAACTGCTCCCGTACATTACACGATGCACAGACGTGTCTTTCATGGATTTTCCTGAAAGGAAATATGCAATGGCATTGACGAAATCACAGGTATCCTTTGAAAGACCGTTCGGAAGGGCATCATAGACTGACTGTTTATCATCAACCATCCCGAATGTCATAAGGGTCAGTGCTTTTGTGAGTGACTGTGAGAGAATGAGCCTGTCTTTTGGCGGAAGTACATCAAAAGTGACAAATTCCTTTATGTTTGACGGGATTTTAGATAAACCTTTTTCGGTTCGCACGTAGTATGTCCCGTAGTCCACGAACATGGGCATGTAATTGAAGTATCCATCCATTATCCGCTTAAGCGGACCTTCCTTGAGATGGGTTATGGCATGGGGTCCAGTATCCACCTGGAACCCGTCAATGTTATAACTGTTGCAATTCCCTCCCACAACACTGTCTTTTTCAAGTACCAGTACTTTTTTCCCGTGTTTTGAAAGCACCAGGGCTGACAGCAGTCCGCTGATACCTCCTCCTACAACGATAACATCATAATCCACCATGTTAAATCCTTAAATGCGGCATTGTTATAGAAAAAGGTTGCTGTGGATTTTAGCACTGAGGGTATGAATCCTGCGGCGTATGCCCGTGACAAACCGTACAAAGATGATACCAACCGGTATTATTTTCCCTGATGACCGTGTTTTTCCTTGCCTGATTGCTTCAATCACCGAAAATTCGTCAGGTTCAGAATCGATATCGGTAACGCCAAAACCAATTGTATCAAGCAGGTGCGAGTCACTCCCCCCGACTTCACATTTTCCGAGGGAGAGCGCCATTTTTTTTGCTTTTGCATTCTCGCCGAATATGCACGAGGAGTTAAAAGTTTCAATTCCATCCACGTCCAGTCCGTCCACCCTGCCAATGCCCTGCATCTTGAAAGGATGCGATGGTACTGCCACCCCGCCTTTTTCCTTTACAATCTCAATTGTTTTTTCAGGAGAAAGGTCATGCGGGATGTTTTCGTTTATCCCGAGTACGAGAAGGTGACCTTTTGTGGTGGAAATTTCCATGCCCGGAAGGACGATAAGGGGCATGTTCAACTCTTTTGCGCGCTCTCTTGCCTGAAGGCTTCCCTCAACGGTATTGTGGTCAGTGATAGCGATACCGTCAAGCCTTATATCGCTGGCTTTTTTCAATATGTCGTCTACATGAAGGTTGCAGTCATGTGAGTGGCATGAATGAATGTGCAGGTCAAATCTCATATCGGTATTTCCTTATTTTTTAGGATATAAAAATGCTGCCATTCTATTTGCTGTTTTCCGTCCTGGCAGCCCCCGGAGGACACAGGTCAACCAGGGGGCATGCGTGGCATTTCGGACCTACAGGGCGGCAGATATCCTGCCCGAACCTGACAAGAAATTCGTTTATGTATTTCCAGTGTTTTTTCGGGATGGTCAGGTAAAGCTGTTTTTCAGTATCTTCAGGCGTTTTTGTGCTGGTTAGCCCGAGCCTGTTTGAAATCCTGTGGACATGTGTATCCACTGCGATGGCATCCTGCCCGAAACCATAGGCAAGTACACAGTTGGCTGTTTTTCGCCCCACCCCCGGAAGTGTTAGAAGCGTGTCCATATCATCAGGTACTTTGCCTTTGTATTCATCCTGTATTATCCGTGCAATATCTTTTATGCGCGGCGCTTTCATATGGTAAAAACCGGTTTCGCGTATGAGTTCTTCTATATCACCGGTTTCTGCACGTGCAAGTTCAGAAGGTGTGCCGTATATTGAGAAGAGTTTATCTGTGGCGCTGTATGTTACCCTGTCGCGTGTGCGCTGGGACAGGACTGTTGATATAAGACAGCGGAACGGGTCGGATGATGTGAATTTACCAGGCGGGTAGATTTCCTTGAGGCGCGATATGATGGTGTCGATGGTCATGCAAGCATATCTGTGAAGATAATATAACTAATTAATGTCTGCTGATACGACCCGGTTGTTTATTTATATCGAAAGAACGAATTCTTTACCTTACCTCGATAACAGCATCGTACAGGAGGGCTTCTGAGGGATACTCGATAAACTTGACGTCATAACTTTTACCGCGTTCTAATGGCACGCCGCCGTCAAACCCTTTGTCTGTCAGGTTGGATGCGTTGACTGCTGTTGTGTTAAAAGCTGAAAACTGCTCACCGACGCCAAAATCGCTTGATGGACTTGCAGTTATAAACGCAACCGGATGCCCCACCTGTACTATTGATAATTTCCAGCCCCCGCCTATGAGCCTGTCCCCGCCCTTGTGGACTATCTTGATGTCGGGTTCTGGCGTATCCTGGTTATTCATAACCACAATAGCAGCAACAGGCGTCTTCTGTGCATCACCGCCCAGCCCGAACGCCAGTACTGCAATAACAGCAGCAAGTATCACAGTAATTGCAACCATCAGTATGACGCCGATAACCGGCGATGCAGCTTCTGTGTTTTTATATGCATCAATCATTTTAAGTTACAGGTTTTCCAGGTTCACTTTTTATTAATTTTATAAAGATTTTAAAGTGTGTCCCGTCTATATATAAAACCTTTTATCCGGGTTGTGGCATAAGACAAGTCGATCTAAAATATCTCGCACAAAAGCTGAGAAAACATACACTCACGCAGGGAACATATTCAAAAAGAGGTTCAAGTAAAGCTTTTATAGTTAGTATTCAGGGTTTTTAGCATCCAATCCCCACAATCGCCAGATAAGGATTGGATGCCGGATAATCACCTATTCTTTCCCGAAGAAGCTTCTCATCATCGGGTGCATTTCCATCATCTGCTCACTCGCAATATCCTCGTACAGCCTGTACATGATACTCACAGTCAGCAAAAGACCGGTACCGCCTGCACCGCCAAGTGTTCCCATTAGACTTGCTATAAGTGTCAGGAAACCGATAAACGCGCCTCCGATTACAGTTACCCTCGGGATGTACCTCTGCATCACACGCTCAAGACTGCCGCCAGTTCTCCTGAAACCCGGAATCTGCATACCTGAACTGTGAATCTTTTTGGCAACGCTTTTTGCTCCCATTCCTGTAGTTTCAATCCAGAACAGGGCAAATATGATACCACCAACAATTAGCATGAAAGCATCTGTCGCAACATGCAGTACTATCTGCCATATCGCAGGCGGTTCGACCCCGAGATTCGTGAACTGGGATGAAACAAGGCTCGGAATCCAGTCATTAGGGCTGTTAATGGGTGAAATGTAATACATCAGACCGTTCATGGGTATAGTTGCCCCTGACTCCGGAGGAGTATATTCCCCTAATATCGTTATACCCCTGCTTGAAAGGATTAATCCCATCATCTGGAGATTCGCCTGGAGCGCCCTTACAAGAATCATTGGCAGGACACTGGCATAAATGAGTTTTACAGGGAACCTGCCCCGCGCACCCCTGACCGCTGCATGGGCCAGCGGTATTTCAATCCTGGTACTCTCCACATACACTACCATCAGATAGATAATTACCGTAGTGATAAGTGCAAGGATTCCACCATTAACCAGCATGAAAAACATGCCGTCACCCGATAGTAGGTAATCCAAAGATACAGGTGAAGACGGACCTGCCAGATATATCCATTTTGGGATGAGACCGATAGGGAGTCCGGTTTCATCACCCTTCCAGCTGAAAATGCCTGTAACTAACTGCTGTGATACACCTGCAATAATGAACAGTCCAACACCTGAACCGATGCCCCATTTGGAAACTATCTCATCCATATACAGAATCAGGACACCACCTATGCAAATCTGGATAAAAAGCAAAAATGTAATAACACTTACATCCACTCCTATCTGTGCTGCAACACCCGCATCAGGGAGTATGAACCCGCCGAATATCTGGGGCAGTGCCTCAAGAACAATCATTACGAACACAAGAAGCTTTTGCAAGCCCTGGAATATTGATTGCTGGCTCGGGTCGGTCAGGTCCATCTGTATCACATTTGCCCCCACAAGCAGCTGCAAAACGATAGAAGCAGTGACTATAGGACCGATACCCAGAACCATAAGCGAACCTGACGCACCTGCAAAGAATGCACGGTAAAGCTCGAAAAGGTCAATCGAATTTGGATCAAGCCCGAACAGTGGTATGTTAGCCAGCGTGAAATAAAGGATAAGAATGCCTATTGTCCATCCAAGTTTTTTCTTGAAATGTACATGACCTTCCGGGCGGGATACTGCGGGCAGGCGGTTCAGTAAAGGTGCAAGACTTTCAAAAGCCATGTTATTTACTCTGTAACTTCAGGTATTTCCGTTTTTTCGGGCAATTCCACTGCACTTCCTGCAGCATCCTCCAGTTTCTGCCTGGCTGCTGCTGAAAATTCACCGGCTGTTACAAATAATGGCTTTGTAACTTTTCCGGTTCCCAGAACTTTCTCGATGCCCAGTTCAGTAAGGTTTATGTGGAATTCATCTCCTTTCTTTTCAGCCATGCCATCAGCAACAAGCTGTTCAATGGCTTCATCGATTTCTCCCACATTTACAATAACCTTCTCTGATGTTATAGACAAAGGTATTTTAAATCCATGTTTCCCGTAGGTTATACCCTGCTTGAACAACTTTACAAAATGGTGCTTGCATCCGCCGGCATTACCACGTCCGCCACGACTGCCTCCACCTCTCCTGTTCTTATGCGTTCCGCCGCCGCAGGTTCTTGAACCCCTGAATTTTTTTGTTTTCTGTTTTGCCATGGTAATTACCTCATCTTGTTAAGGAGGGAGTTAATCCCCGATTCATGATTTCCAAGTTCTCCTCCCTGCTGGTACGTTCTCTTTATACCCTTATGTCCCTTTCTGGGAGGATGCAGCCTGAATACCGGCTTTAACCCGGGAATATCCGATATGGATACTGCCCCTTCACATAATGCTTTTGCCAGTTCATCAAACGACCTGAAATCCGTATTCTGGCTCAGGTATTCCTCAGTCAATCGTTTCCCGCCCTCAAGTCTGCCCCTTGTCTCAAGCATCTGTGCAAGTGCTTCAGGGCTGAGTATGCCAAAAGCCACATAATCCTTGACCTTCTTAATCATGCCCCTGTAATTCGGGGTTTCCGGAATGACCACACAATGGTTTACCCTGTGAAGGTGCAGCATGCTCATGGTATCCCTGACATCCTGTCTTGAATTTACTTCACCGCGAATTCGAACTACTGCGTACATTTTCTTACACCTTCATGGTAGTTGTTTTAATAAGAGCTTCAAATGTTGCCTTGGCGAAATTGACAGTTGTCCTTGTTTCGCCTTCTGCCCTTGTCCAGATATCCTTTATACCTGCTATCTCAAGAACTTTCCTGGCAGTTCCGCCTGATGCCAGTCCGAGACCACGGGGTGCAGGTTTCAGTGCAACAGTCACGCTTCCGACCTTTCCTTCAACTTCAAAAGGTACCGTATGCTCAAGACCACAGCCGCATTCCCACGAACCGCAGCCTCTTTTGATACTTATCATGCTCATCTTTGCCTTATCGATTGCTTTCTTTATTGCCTGCCCGACCTGGACGTCTTTTCCCTCGCCAAGACCGATAAAACCGTCCCCGTTACCCACGATTACGGTTGCCCGGAACTTTACCCTTCTTCCTGAGTCAGTCATCCTCTGTACCATGTTTATATCAAGGACTTCATCTCTTATTTCAGGTAATAAAACATCCACGATCTGTGATTCTTTTATAGGCAGTCCAGATTCAATAGCTTCAATCATTGTCGTAACCTGTCCTTCCTTGACAAGTTCGCCAAGTCTTGTACATGGAATCCATTCAACTTCCGGCTCTCTTCTTTTAAACCCTTTGCCTTTAGAGCCTCTATTAGATCCTCTATTAGATCCTCTATT
>JACUTP010000062.1 GCA_014859785.1 Candidatus Methanoperedentaceae archaeon
CTGTATCTTCAGCAGTTAATTTTCCTGATAGTTTTTTGTTAAGGGATTATTAAATTCTATTGTCGAATAACGAAATGGGTTTCATGTCTTTCTTATAATTTCCAGCGGGATAGCTCCACTGTGGATAGCTGTGGCAACAAGTGCGCCGCTAACCCCGATTCCTTTAAGTTCTTCAATATCATCCATATCCCGGACCCCGCCCCCAAGCAGTATGCTGTGTTCTGATATCCTGACAAGCCGTCCCAGGAAATCAATATCAACACCCATACCTGTGCCCACCCTGCCAAGGTCAAGAACGATAATATCCCCGATATCATAATCATTCAGCATTCTTACAAGCTCTTCAGGCTCAACCATCAGTCCGGAATCCTGCGTCAGCATCCTGCCGTTTTTCATGTCAATGCTCACGTTAATCCTTTTCCCGAACTTTTCCACAGCCTTTTTAATCAGCTCAAGCGAAGCAGTTTCTGTCCCGATAACAACCGTACCAGCAATTTCAGCTGCTGTCTCAACATCCCCCATACCTGCCGCGCCGATATCAACCATTGTCGCAGTTTTCTTAGACACCGCCCCGATAAGTTCAAAATTATTTCCCCTGTGCTGAAGGCGGTCAAGGTCTGCAATATAAACTTCAGTTGGTTTAACAGCAGATACTATCTCAAGAGGCGCAGCTGAATCACACACCCTGCTGCCCCGCACTGGCTTGTACTTTGACCGCTCACCCTTTATGGCATGTACAGCCTTTCCTTCAAATATGTCAAGAACAAAAATAATCCGAAACATAAATGTATAAGAGCAGTAATCTGGTTTAACGATTATGAAGCTACTTGTAAGCCCCATCAATGTCGAGGAAGCAAATATATGCAGACTCGGAGGCGCGGATATTATCGATGTAAAAAACCCGAAAGAAGGCTCACTCGGTGCAAATTTCCCCTGGATGATTCGCGCCGTGAAAGAAGCGGCAGGCGACGTGCCTGTCAGCGCCACAATCGGTGATTTTAACTACAAGCCCGGAACAGCGTCACTGGCAGCCCTGGGAGCGGCTGTCGCCGGGGCAGAGTATATCAAAGTCGGGTTATACGATATCCGGACAAAAGAACAGGCACTTGACATGCTTACAAACATCGTACATTCTGTCAGGGATTTCGACAGGAACAGGAAAGTGGTGGCTTCAGGTTATTCTGATTACCGGCGTATAAACTCCATCTCACCGTTTGAACTTCCCAAAATCGGGGCGCAGGCTGGTGTGGATGTGGTTATGATGGATACCGGCGTGAAAGATGGGCGTTCCACTTTTGAATTCCTGTCAGAGAAAGAGCTTACAGGATTCGTGGAAAATGCAGGAAACTTCGGGCTTCTGACAGCGCTTGCAGGCACGATAAAATTCGAGGACATTCCTGCCTTAAAACGCATTTCTCCTGATATTATCGGAGTACGGGGATGCGTTTGCGGAGGGGACAGGAATTCCGTGATAAAGCAGGAACTTGTTGAGAGACTGAAAGCTGAAATATCTAAAATTTGATAGTGGTGAAAATAACTATTCGTACACCTTTACCACTTCATAATTCGCGGTTCTTTCAACAGGCACTTTTCCTGCATTTTTTATAAGGTGGACTAACCTCTCTTTCGGGGTATATTCCGCAGTCATCCCGCCAGCCGCATGTGTTATCTTTTCTTCCATCACCGTGCCGTCCATATCATTCGCACCATAATGAAGTGCAACCTGCGCAAGTTTCTCACCGACCATGACCCAGTACGTCTTGATATTATTAACATAACCGTTTAGCAAAAGCCGGGAAACCGCAATCATTTTGAGGTCATCAAAACCGGTTGGCGCAAATTTAACAAGTCCGTTTTTTTGAAGTTCAGTGTTGTCAGGATGAAAACTCAACGGGATAAACGACTGGAATCCGCCTGTTTTTGCCTGCAATTCCCGAATCCTCATTATATGGTCAACAATATCCCCAGGTGTTTCAATATGACCGTAAAGCATTGTCGCATTGCTCTTAATGCCGAGATTGTGTGCGGTTTCCATCACCTCAAGCCACTTTTCCCCGCTGATTTTTCCAGGGCAGAGCCTTTTCCGGATAATCTCGTTGAATATCTCTCCCCCGCCGCCCGGAAGACTCGTGAGACCAGCTTTTTTCAAACGCATCAGGACTTCCTTTTCCACCATTCCGGTTGTATCTGCAAGATATGCTATTTCAACAGCAGTAAAGGCTTTTAATGACATGGAAGGATACTTCTCATGAAGCCTGGACAGTAGTTCTTCATAATATTCAAACTGAAGTGCGGGATTAAGTGAACCTACGATATGCAATTCTGTTGCACCCATTTTAGAAGCCCATTCTGCTTTTTGCATTATTTCATCTGTGGATAAAGTGAATGCGCCATCCTGTCCCTCTTCCCTGAAATAAGCACAGAACCAGCATTTTGAAGTGCACACATTGGTATAGTTTATATGGCAGTTCGAAACGAACATCACCCTGTCGCCAACTGTTGTGCGGCGCACGTAATCTGCCAGCGCGCCAATGAGAGAGAGGTTCTTTGACTCCATAAGAGCCAGCCCGTCTTTAAAATCAAGGTCTAAAGACGCTTTTACCTTTTCTATAACCTGTGATAGTTCATCCATCTGCTTGCCTTTATATGCACACAATAGATAATAGCATCGTTTGTATGTCTGTTTAAAAACTGCCTGTTTCAAGCGTAGATTCCAGGTACTCAGTCGGGTCAAGCAGGTTTTGCGGCTTTTCACTGCCAAACCAGTTGCCTCCAAGATAACAATCCGAATCCACGACACGGGTATCCCATAATTCAAAATGCAGCATACTCGGGCTTCCGTTTTCCTTTATTTTACGTATATAATGTGGAGATGTTTCCGTAATCTTAGCTGTATCCAGGACGAGACCAACATGACCTATAAGCTGCCCTGCTTTTACCCTATCGCCGGTATTTACGGCAACATCACGGAGTTCTGCATACCTGCAAAGCAAACCACGTTTAGTCTCAACAAGGACATTATACGTGACATTCCAGTATGGGACTTTCGAAGGTGACGTGAATTCTTCAGTCCTGACAACACATCCACTTTCTATAGATATCACATCACTTCCCGGAAGGGCATAAATATCTACACCGCAGTGATACCTGTCAATCCGGTTTTCCCAGAACGAGCCGGGTGACCCGCTTGATGATATGGGGTTACAATAACTGTTTGGAACCGGCCACTTTTTCATTGCTTCCAGTTGGACTTAATACTTTAATTATTTATAGGCGATTATCTTCAAACAGGATAAATCTAAATAATATTGTTACAATAAATAATCCTGTGAGAGTGGAATTCAAGGTATTGGTCATCCTATTATTGGCAATATTGTTCATCCCGGAAAGTGTGGAAGCTTTGCACGACATGCGAGAAAACATGACAGAAGTTGGTTCATTCTCAACAAACGAACCCCGAAGTGCAGAATTTTATCATAATTATCTTTTCATAGCAGATACAAACTCACTTCTGGTTTTCAATACGAGCAATCCCGAAAGCCCCCGGCTTGTAACCACATACAGGGAATTTTCAGAGCCGGGACGGGTATATGGCTTATCAATATCAGAAGACCTGTTATATATTGCATCAGGACCGGGATGGATTTACGTACTTAACATTAGCAATCCGGA
Organism: Candidatus Methanoperedentaceae archaeon; assembly: GCA_014859785.1. Lineage (GTDB taxonomy): Archaea > Halobacteriota > Methanosarcinia > Methanosarcinales > Methanoperedenaceae > Methanoperedens_A. Next base: position 3,673 of record JACUTP010000062.1, read on the forward strand.
AAAACCTGAAAAATTGTACCAGTTAAATTATTTGAGCAATGCAAATGATGTGTCTTTTAATGGCAGATATATGTATGTTGCTGATACTAATACCGGATTACTCATCTTTGATATGACAATTAGGAGACAACCCGAACTTACCGGCATGTTTTATGTCCTTAAATCAAATATTAGCGGGTCATTGCAGGGATGGGGCGGAGAATCTGTTGCAGTATCAGGGGGATATGCGTTTTTAAGAGGTTCACAGAGAAAGGGATTCTATATAATCGATGTATCAGACCCTGCAAATCCGAAAGAAGTTTTCCATTCAATCGGTAAAGAAATTTACGATATAGCGGTTTCTGGAAATAATGTATACCTTGCCCGTGCTGATGGAACGGCACAATTCGACGTGCTTGATATCAGCAACCCTTATAATCCCGAAATTACAGGAAGTTTTTTTATTTTTGAAACCGCAAGAAGAAGCGCCATTGCAGTCCATCCTTCAGGAGATTATATATATGCAGCATCAGGAAACACCTGGCATATATTCAAAATAAAGGATACCACCCCACCCCGGGTTATTATCGAAAGACCGGATGAGGGTGAAATATTCACAAACCAGGTAATTAATGTCTCAGGGGATGCCTTTGACAGAAGCGGGATAAGGGAAGTCCTTGTTAACGGGAAATTTGCAGGAACAGAATCATGGAACCAGATAATTGAACTCGTAAACGGTACGAATCAAATAAACATAACAGTTTATGATAATAACGGCAACAGTATTTCAGAAATTATCGAGGTGGTTTATCGACCTCCAATAACTACGCCGGCAAAACCTGCTGAAATTATCCCGGCTGAAACGGGTCTGAAACAAAACGGGTATGCTCTTAACCTTGTTTTTTACGGGTTTCTGGCAATTATAGCAATAATCGGGATATGGATATACATGAAAAAACGACGAGGAAAAAGCATTATTTCCTGAAACTTTCATACTCTCTTTTGATTGCCAGGGCATCAATCTCAAGGTTCGGGCTTTCGCTTATGACCATCCCCCTGATGTTAAAATCAGACAAAACCTTTGCAAGCGCATGGTAATTAAAATCGGATTCTTCAAACACGAGATGGTTTTTTTCGCCCTTATCCGAATACTCTATACCTGACACGTGCATGTGCATATTATCCAGCCCGCTTTTTCCGAGCTTATCCTCAACCTTTGCCAGGATTTGTGCAAATTCCTCTTCAGAGTTATTCCTGCCGTTTAAAGCATGCAGATGGGAAAAATCAATGCACGGAAGTACTCCTTCAACTTCTGTAATCTCAAGTACATCCTCAAGACTTCCGAACTGTGAATGCCTGCCCATGGTCTCGACCCTTATTGTCATGTCCACACCCTCACCTCTTAACTCTTCACACATTTCAGCTAACCGGTTCCTGACCCTAAAATAAACCTCTTGTTTCGGCTTTCCCTGGTAAAAAGCTGCATGGATTACCACGCTTTTCGCTCCTGCCAGGTACCCTATCCTTGCCGAATTCAGTATCCGTTCCCTGCTTGCGTAAAGTTTCTCACCTTCAGCATTCAGGTTTATGTAATACGGTGCATGTACGCTTAACCTGATGCCAAGTTTTCTTGCCACACCCCTGACGGCAAGTGCTGTCTTTTCCCCCATCCTGACACCGCGGACAAACTCAAGTTCCATGCAGCCAAGACCGAGTTCATGTACCCTGGTGATACCGGAAATACTGTCAGTTCCTTTTGAGCTTGACGGTGTGCCTGCCGTCCCGAAAAGCAATTCCTTCATCTTATCTTAGCCCTCTATAGTAGGAGGACTATAACCATACCAAGAACCATCCTGTTCAAAGTAATACAATGCATCTTCAAGAGCTGATTTATGCCCCTTTTCAATCTCGGTTAGTTTCAGGAACAGTTTCTTAACTGACTTATTATCCGTTCTGTTTGCACCACGGGAATAAAATTCAATTGACCGCTCTTCTGTCCTGATACCAAGTTCCAGGACATCCTTTGTTTCTGTAATATCCATCGGCTGGAGGGGCTCGGGAAAAATACTTCTTGCTTTTTTCCTGTATTCCTCTGCCATTGCATCAACATCAGCCTTATTACCTGATGTCCTTTCATATTCTTTTTCAATTATTTCCCTGTGCTCGCCTTCATCAATTGCAAGTCCCCTGAACAGGGCACTCGCACTTTCTTCCTGGACAATATCGGCGAATATGGAATAGTACTCCTGCCCGTAAATTTCAATCGATATGGCTTCTTTTAAGATATCAAGGAGAAGGCTGCCTGGTTCTTCCGTATTACTCACCTGTTAAAGATTAACTTCAAAGGGTAATAAAGTTTACCCGAAATGATAGATTCAGATTAAATCATGATTCCCTTTTCACGACCTTCCTTACCTTTCGCCCCTTGAAATTAATGCCACCCACCAGTTTTACCCCGGTTTTTTTCCTGATGATATCTACATAATTACTATCGAAACTTGCTATAATGTTTTTTTTAACAGCCATGTTGATGTTACCCCCCAGGCTTGTAAGTGTTCTAAGAATATTTTCTATTTCCACCTGGGAAATATCATCATTAAGGCTTATCAAATATGTTTCAATGACCATTGTTAAGATAATCTATTGTGCCAATTTTACCCAGCGCTCTACATCATCCTGCTTAATGGAATAATCCGCCGGAACCTGTACCTTACCTGAAGCTATCGCTTCCTTGCATACATTGTACAGCTCATTTACTCTGGCATTCTTAAGGGTATCAACAGAATCAATCCCGCCCGCCTTTACCAGGACCTCAGCCGATTGTCTGTCAATCCCCAGGCTGCCAAGTTGTGAAGTGCCTTCAATCAGCTTTGCCATGGAAATGAATTTCGTTGCAGTACTCCTGCCAACCAGTTCACCCACAGTCCAGGTATCGGCAGCAGCCAGGTCATTAATGGTATTGATACCAATTTCCCTGAGTTTTGAACTTCTTTCAGGTCCGATACCTTCTATCATTTCAATATCCTGGTTAGCAACTACCAGGTCAAGTGCTGTTCCTGAGTTAACCTCTGTACCAGCTTCAGGTTCCTGGCTGAGAATGGTACCTGTACTGTGGGAACTTGCACGTTTGATGATCCTTCCTATCCTGAATCCGTTGTTTTCCAGTATGGTCATGGCGTCATTTACGTGCTTTCCGGTGATATCCGGAACTTTAATGGTTTCCATAACAGAGATCACCATATTTACAGGTTCACCTTCAATAACCTCCGCACCAGCTGGCGGGTCCTGGTGAAGTACTGTACCTGCTTTTTCAGTACTGACCTGCTTTTCGATATTTCCAGGTACCAGTTTTGCTGAGCGTATCAGGAATTTAGCCATATTAAGCTGTTCACCTATAAGTTCAGGCACTTCCACAATCTCCCGTCCTGCAATAACAATGTCAACAGGCGTACCAACCAGAGCAGTTGCTCCAGCTTCAATACTCTGGTTCAGGATGGTTCCGGGTCTGGAGGTTGATGATCGTTCTGTAATTTCTCCCACTTTAAGGCGGCTGTTTGTAATAACCAGCTTTCCACTGTCAATATCCATCCCCACGACATTGGGTACTTCTACATTAATTATCTTCGAGATTGTTATATCAACAGGAGTTCCGGGTCTTGCTAATGAACGTGCTGAAGGTATCTGGTCAATAACCATACCCTGGGGTGAATTGCTGCTCTTCTCATGGATTGTACCCTGTTTAAAACCTGCTTCATTTATTGCATATCCTGCCTCGTCCAGGTTCATTCCCGTAAGGTTAGGTACTTCATGGTATTGTGATATATCAAGTTCTTTGGGAGATGATTTTATTTTGAATTCAATAGTACTGAGATTATCAGGCGGGATGATATCATCTGGTTTTGGCAGCTGGAACTGGAGTTTATCATCCTTGATAGACAGATTTGTCCTGAGTTTTACATCCATACTGCTGATAACATAGTTTGCCCTTGCTGCAGGCTCATCCAGTTTATCTGCCATGCTGTCCAGGGATTGCATGAATGTGGCAACAAGGCTTTCAGACGGGATTTGTGGTCTCTGTAGCTGGAGGGTCTGGATATTTTTCTCAAGGTCTGCTTTTTCTGATAATAACCTGGTAATTTGCTGTGAGAGGATATTTTTCTCCTGTTCTACAACGATTTTCTCAGAAATTACTAAATTGAGTTTATTTTCAAGCTCGAATATTTGCGAATTCTTGTTAAGCAGTTCAACATCAATCTCATCAATGGATTTTATTATTTGATTAAAGCTGGTCTCATCAATTGTTTTTTCAATCCTGAGTTTATCCAGGTTTTGTCGAAGATTTATTATGGTCATCAATATTTTCCGTGCCTGTATCACTCATTTACTATCTGGCTGGAAGGCGGTACTGAGACAAATCTGGCTTTTATGGTACTTGCTCCATCCACATCATATTCATGGAGGTTCTTGTAGGATGCATTCAATGGTGCTGCATATAATACAGGACGGTAACCACGGAGTAATCCCTTTGAATCTTTTTCCTCCCTGTATTTCATTGTCAGTGCCATTTTGAGTTCAAGTTCAACTTCCGGAATATGGTGCCAGGTAGCCTGTATGTCGTATTGGCTCAGGAGTTCATCATTTTCAATTGCAAGTTGTGTATCAATTGAATTTCTATCCATTGCCTGCTGGGTTTCTGATATGGAAATCCCCACTTCTTTTATTATCTGGGAGAGGGGATTTACCAACACTTCCGAGATTATCTTTGTATTACCATTGGTCATGGTGTATCTCCATAAAAAATAAAGGGAGGAAGAGATAATCCTTATGTCGATGCTTCTTCTTCTATCACTTTTACTGTGGGTATTACTCTGCCAGGGGCAGGAACGGGTTTTAATGTTGTACGTAACAGGCTTGTGCCGGACTCATTGAACGAATACTTTGAGCTGTATTTGGCATCGTATGTTGATGAATATGCCACAGTTGTTGTATTTTCAAATTGTGCAGAGGCTTTACCGAACAGAAAACTGGTCAACCCACCGGTACTGATATTGCCCTTTACTTTACTCGTATTCGTTAATTTGAATTCCCTTCCGTATTTTTTCTCTGTTGACATTTCTCTTTTCATTGAGATTGCCATCTTTACCTCAATAATGGATTCTGTGAATTCATAGAACCTGGGTTCAAGACCGTAGGTGAGCAATGACATGGGCGCATCATTAGTAACCACTTTTGTTGCTGTGACATTGCCATCTGCATCAACAGTCTCTTCAATGTACATAACCACGCTTCCTGTTTCCAGTTCAGAGTCTGCCAGTGCCTGTGCAACTTTTACTGAGTTCATATCAAGGGCCATCTGACCCTCTGCAATAGCAAGTGCCATTTCTCTTATCATATCACCAAAAGGTACGTTCAATAATTCTTGTCCAACTGATACCATTTTCAACTCTCCTTAAACAACGTGTTTACGCTGTGATTATTTATATATTTTATCAGTACTTATATCTTTTGGTTAAATTATTATATCAGGACGATTATTTAAATAAATGTTACATAAACCCCTATGCACAGGGCACTGAAAAGAAACTTTGCAGGGGTATATCGTTTCAACCTGAGGCACCCTGGCTTCAAGCCTCAACAGTCATTTTATAAGGTTATTTCTTGAAATATTGTTTTCCCGGTCTATTTCTTCTTATAAACATTCAAGCCGATTTTAATATCCTCACGTCCGG
>JACUTP010000063.1 GCA_014859785.1 Candidatus Methanoperedentaceae archaeon
TCCACCAGAATATAAAAGAGAGACGTATATAGTAGGTACAACAATTATTCTTTAAACCATGTGGGCAGTTATCAAAGAAAAGTTCAAAAACCATCCGGCACAGGAAAAAGTCATCCGTTTACTTCTGGAAAGGGGTTTCCGGATAAACGATGAAGGCAGGGTAGTATCAGGTAATATGGAAATCGCCCATACACAAATCGCCAATGAAATCGGGGTTGACAGGCGCGTGGTTGACTCAACCTGTGAGGCTATACTTCAAAATTCCTCCCTGAAACAGATATTCAGGAATGTCCGCACCCTCCCCTTCCTGAAAGACGTTGCTCCTTATCTGGGGCTTGGCGTCATAATTATCACACCGGACGATGCTGCAAGGAAAGGTTTACTCGGAAGCGTGGCAACTGCTGTTTCAGAGCACGGCATTGTAATAAGGCAGGCAGTTTCGGATGACCCATACCTTACGGAAAAACCCAGGCTGACAATAATAACAGAAGGCAGGATTAGCGGTGAACTCATAAATACACTTACAAAGATAAAAGGCGTAAGCAGTGTAACTGTATCCTGATATTTTCAGGCGTGTTCCAGCAGGGTAAACCCGTAGAATAATTTCGTTTCAATCTCGTTAAGCCCTTCAATATCATCCTTTTGTATGGTAGTCCCCTTTAAAGTGGTTAAAGTACCGTCAACCTTTGCGGTCTCGTGCATGATAACCGAATCAGCGGCAATTTTACCAAGAACATGGCAGTTCCTGCCGATTTTAACCATTTCCCTTGAAACAAGGTTCCCGTGAACGGTACTTCCTGCGCCAATTGAAATTACCCCGCTTGTCCTTATACTCCCGAACAACACCACATGTTTCCCCATTGCCAGGGAACGGGATACGACATTGCCAGTAATCCTGCAGTTGTTACCTATTACTGCGGATGATGTGGTATTTATCTCAAGGAGGTTTATCCGGGTCTTTCCTGGTATTGTCATGACCCTGTTATAAGAAACCTCTTCAGAAAACAGCTCTCCCAGTGCCTTTTCGACTTCCTCCTCATTACCCAGGTGCAGAAGTGCCATCAAGTAAAAAAAAATAAACATGATAAACGGAAGCGGGTTACGTACCACCAGCCATCCTTTTATATCATAACCCTCACTTATTTTGACGTTATTCCCGACATCAAGGTTTCCGGCAGCAGTAAGTTTACCGTTAATCTTTACAAACTCCCCGAGATAGGCATCTGTTTTTGTCCTGACATCCCCTGTAATCTCGGACCACATATCGATACGGACATCGTTTTCAGAAATAATATTCCCTTTTACTTTCACGTGTTCCCCTGCGACAATGGTATTGGCAATAAGACCAAAACTCAAATCAGCGTAATTTCCGACAAGTACGTCACCCTCAACCACTATGGAGTGCTCCTCCATAACAGTGTAATCCGGGATTAGCAGTCCATCCATTTCCTGGGGAATTGTTATACCTCACATCCTAATAGTTACAGGGTATCATAAATCTTAATATCAACAAACCTAATAAACTGTTATGTGCGAACTCAAGGTTATTTTCAAAGGAAACATTATAATGGAAGATGTAGTACGTATCACGGCAGAAGATGGTTCTATCATTCTCCAGGATATGCTGGGCGATGTTAAGACTGTTTCGGGTAAGATAGCAGATGTTAATTTGGCAAAACAGGAAGCTATAATAGCAGGCTGAATAATTTTGTTTCAAGGAGACTGAAAGATGAAAGCAAAAGTTGCAATAAATGGATATGGAACTATAGGGAAACGTGTTGCAGATGCGGTATCTGCCCAGGATGACATGGAAATCGTAGGTGTAGTAAAAACAAGACCCAGTTTTGAAGCCCGTATTGCAGCAGGGAAAGGATATGACGTTTACGTTAACTCAAAAGAGAACATTGACTCATTTAATAAATCAGGTATGGAAGTCAGGGGAACAATTGATGAGCTTCTTGATAAAGCCGACATTGTTGTTGACGCAACACCTGGTAATCTTGGTGAGGAATACAAGAAACTCTATCAAAAACACCGGGTAAAGGCTATGTGGCAGGGAGGCGAAGACCACGCGCTTGCAGGTTTTTCGTTCAATTCCGAGGCAAATTACGAAGATGCGCTCGGACTTGATTTTGCAAGGATTGTATCGTGCAATACAACAGGACTTATAAGGGTGTTGTATCCTCTTGATAAAAAGTACGGAATCAGGAAAGCCAGGGTTACCCTGATGAGGAGAGCCGCAGACCCGGGAGATATTAAAAAAGGCCCAATAAATGCTCTGGTGCCTGACCCTGTTAAACTCCCCTCCCATCACGGACCTGATGTTAATTCGATTCTTCCCGATATAGATATTACATCGGTGGGTGTAAAAACATCAACCACGCTCATGCATCTTCATGCAGTTAATATCGAGTTAAAAGAAACATGCAGTGAGGATGATGTCATAAGCTTACTCGGGGAAAGACCCCGTATCATGCTTATCAACAGCAAAGACGGCATCAAGTCCACAGCCCAGGTAATGGAACTTGCAAAGGATATGGGGCGACCCAGGGGGGATATATGGGAAAACATTGTCTGGAAAGATTCCGTATCATTCGACAGGGGAGAACTGTATCTTTTCCAGGCGATACACCAGGAATCTGATGTGGTTCCTGAGAATGTGGATGCTATCAGGGCAATGCTCGGACTTGAAGCGGACGGGGGAAAATCAATACTGAAAACGAATAAGGCTCTTGGTATTACAGCGTAAAATTTATCAAGGGTTATGTATATTATACATAGTGTTTTATGAAAGTTGTGCCAATAATATTTTGCCTTGTTATTTTTTTAATGTTTCCAGTTACTTCATCCGCCGATTTTACAGTTGAAAGGACATCAGTCATTAAAGAGGATACGGGCATATGGAGTCCTGCATGGGATCCTGATGGTGAATCAATTGCTTATGTTGCGTACGATGAGTCAAGGAACCAGCAGGTTTTCACGATTGGTATTGATGGATCAGGTAAAATGCGTATTACTGATAACGCTGCCAGGAAATGGGGTGTTGCATGGCTGGAGGGGGGTATAACATATCTTTCATACGATACAGACGGGCTGCAGAAAATTTTCATAACCCAGCCAGACGGCACAGGCACAAGGAAATTACTTGATGAGAAAATGCGGCAGGGAAAAGAAGATAAAGATTACCCGCCGGTGTTTGGTGAAGTTTCAGAAAACAGGGTAACTGGTAAAATATTGTTCACCTCATATGATGAAAATAATAACGAGAAAATCTATGAAATAAACATCGATGGAACAGGCAAGAAACAGGTAATTGATGATGATAAACGGCAGTGGGACCCTGATTGGAACCCTGATGGAACATCGTTTGCATACGTTTCATATGATGACAGTAACAATATACAGCTTTTTACTGCAAATGCAAACGGGACAGGCAAGAAGCAGATAACGTTTGATGATGTTAAAAAACACGACCCGAACTGGGGTCATGACGGGATATTATTTGTTTCATTCGAGGACAGGTTTGCAAGTGGTGATAAATTATACATCATAAACCCCGACGGGACAGGCATGAAACCTGCCATAGAAGACGGATTCAAACAGAAAAACCCAAGATGGAGTAATGACGGTACGAAAGTACTCTATGAGGATATAGACCTGGCAGGCAACAAGCAAATCAAAATACTGTATCTTCAAAAACCGGAAGTTATACAGACTCCTGTTGTCACGCCAGATGTTACTGCTGATGTTTCAGTTACTCCCGGTGATGTTGAACAGACACCATCCGGAAAAGAGGAACTACCTGAAGAAGATGCAGGGAATAATTTAATGGAAATCCTGTTTACGATGTTCCTGGTCATTACTGTAATTATCCTTGCAATGATGGCGATATTGCTGATTTCTGATTTATTTACTAAAAAATAATCATTCTACCCTGAGCAGTCCTTTCTTATTTACCCACCGGTAGGCTATCCATGTCGAAATAATTGTTGAGAGAATCATCAAAACCGTGAACCAGCCCCTGTCCTGAATTGTCAGGTCGTAAGCCGGGCTGCTGAAAATGGTGGCAAGTGTATTCGGTACCATCACGGCAGTGCCGAGGAGGGTAAGCCAGCCCACAACAAGTGCGAGACGGTTGTTCAGCACCTGCAGCTGGTTATTGTATATACTCTGCAGAACTTCAAGACCCGTTGCCAGTACAGTGGACATATGCTCACTGAGGGCAATATGCCTGTTGACATCATCCGAAAGTATCCCCACACGTGCAAGTAATTTCTGGCTGTCCGTCATAAGTTCTGCATCCCCGTGCCTCAGTGAATTTACAACGTCAAGAGTTGCCCATAGAGTATCCAGGTAACTGATAAGGGCGTGTTTCATGTTATAAATCTCAGGAGCAATCATGTCCCTCGGGGTCATGGGATCCATCAGGATTTTGCTGAGTTCGTCTCCCCTGACCTGAATTTTTCGCAAATGGTCAAAATTCCTGTTTATATTAACGTCAATAATCCTTGTAAGTATAATTGTTAATTTATCCTGTTGTATGATGTTGGTTTTGATTTTCCTCATAAAGGCATCTGCATAACGCGAAAAACGGATAAGGCGGTCAACTTTTTCATCGTGGATGGTAAGAATCAGGTCTTTACGTATAAGGATTAGTATGGGATTGGAATGTACCTCGAATTCATCAACAGTAACTGCAGGAAGCATCAACCCGAGTTCATTATCCCTGTCTTCATAGGCAGCAAGGTATTCCGAGAGAATGGTTGGTACGAGGGATGAACTGAAACCAAGGGACATTGCAATGATTTCCGCATCTTTTTTTATATCCCTGACCTGGAAATTCAGCCATGCTACAGAAGCTTCTTTCAGTACAGGTATGAATTCATGGGGGTTTGTTCCTGTAAGTTTCACCGGTCTTCCGCCGTCGGCAGGAAGCGACACGCAAAAGCCATGGAGGGGATTATCATCTTGCCCCGGAACAGTATGAATTTCCATCACCTCCCCTTTAATCGGTTCATTCCCGGCAGAATCGTTCCCGTCCATATTACCTCTATATACTAAATACCGCTTGAAGGCTTCATTTACTATTTAATGTTTCGATTTTACTTTAAAAACTTGATTTTAACATGAATACTGCTGGCATGCCTTTCCAAGTTTTCCGGATGCTTTATCTATTTTCCTTTCTATCTTCCTGATATCACGTTTTATGCCGGCAAGCTCTTTTTTAATTACCGTTACCTGGCGTCTGGTCTCATCCGGCGCGGTGCCGCCTGTAACATGCCGTTTCTTTATATTACCCACAGGATCAAGAGCGTTCATGATACTTTTTATGGAAAGTCCCATGTCGCTTAATTTTTTCCCGGTTATTTCAATCGAGAGTTTGTCAAGGTCAGAAAGAGCAGGTTCATGTCCTGTCCTGGCAACGGCACCAACAATATGGTGTGCCGTCCTGAAAGGTATGCCTGTATCCCTGACAATTGTATCTGCAAGCTCGGTTGCTGTGGTGAACCCGGAAACGGATGATTTTTTCATCCGGTTTTTCCTGAATTTCGCTGTCCTTACCATGCCTTCAGCCATACGCACACATGACCTTGCCGTATCAGTGGCACGCCAGAGATGATGTGTTGCTTCCTGGAGGTCGCGGTTGTAGCTGTACGGCAGAGCCTTGCAAATTGCCAGTACAGACATAAGAGCGCCGTGGACCGTCCCGGTTTTACCCCGCATGAGTTCTGCCACATCGGGGTTTTTCTTCTGGGGCATAATAGATGATGTGGAGGTATAACTGTCGTCAAGTTCAATAAAATCGAACTCAGAAGAACTCCACAGGATGAACTCTTCAGCAAGCCGGCTCAGGTCTGTCATGAGGTTTGCGTAACAACCAAGGCTTTCAATCATGAAATCGCGCGTGCTTACAGCGTCCATGGAATTCCCAAGGGGTGAGTCAAACCCGAGGAGTTCAGTGGTTCGCTTCCTGTTTATGGGAAAGCCCGTGGAGGCAAAGGCTGCTGCACCGAGCGGGTTCTGGTTGGTACGTCCGTAAACGCCTTCTATTCGTCCAAGGTCACGGAGGAATGCATTTGAATGGGCAAGAAGATGGTGGGCAAGCGTTGTGGGCTGTGCATGCTGGGTATGGGTGTAGCCAGGCATCAGTGTTTCATGATGCTTCGAGGCTGTTTTTATCATGGTATTGATGAGGGCGTGGATTTCACCCATTATATTTATTAGTTCATCCCTGAGCGTTAACCTTATGCATGCTGCCACCTCGTCATTCCTTGACCGCCCTGAGTGCATCCTCCCCCCGGTATCCTCACCCACAAGTTCTATAAGTCTTGCTTCAAGGGCTATGTGGACGTCTTCGTATGAAGTATCGAGTTTTCCGATTCCTTCGTTCTTGATTTTATCAAGACCCCTGAGGATTGCCGAGCAGTCACTGTTGTTGATTATGTCCTGCTCTTTCAGCATTACAACATGTGCCCTGTCCACATCAATATCGGCATCGAATATCCGTTTGTCAGCATCCATTGATGATGTGAAGTTCATGATATCCTCATCCTGTCCTGCAGACAGCCGCCCTCGTCTCAATATATTCATAACAGCACTCTTATTTAATTTCATCAGTTATAAACCTAGTTATGTATAACCACTGCCAACCGCTACCATGAGGTCTATAATATGTAATATCCGCAACTTTTTACAGCCGGTAGGTCCGGGGTGAGTTTTTATATGCGGAATGAGAATAATGTCTTAACAGGAAATAACTAAAAAACCGTCTTAAAATTTTAATAATATTTCATTCAATCCTTCCCAAATTATATAATATATACTCTCTCTTATGGAACAAAGGTAATTTTATGTTAGGAAATACCATCTGGCTGGCACTTGGATTGCTTGTAATCGCCTCGTTTATCCCGGGACCCAAAAAGTCAAAATACTACCTTGCAGGTCTTGGATGGGGTGTTCTGGCAGTCTACTGGATATCCCTGTCACCGTATTATTATTCGGTCGGTGATTACGTAAACGTAATATTGACCCTGCTTGCTGCTTTTGTGAGTTTTTTTATATCTTACACGTTTATACGCCAGGACAAAACAATTCCGGGGGAAATTAATGGCATAGACATAACAACATCCCTGTTAATGGCTACAACAGCAGCCGCAATAGGAGGAATATCATATTTTATTTTCTCGGAAATCCCGAAAATGAACCAATGGCTAATCTCCACAGTGACTGACCAGACTGTCTGGCTGGCTTCTGCCCTGGGTTTGATGGTGACAAGAATGGACTGGAACCTGGTTGCTGTTAACGGTTACAGGGTAGAGATTATTCTTGCATGCACGGCAATTGAAAGTATTGCGTTGTTTTTCGGGTTAATCGCGAGTGTCAGGGCGCCGTTTAAACGGCTTGCTTTTGCGTTCTTCATTTCGGTGCCGGTAATATATTTCCTGAACCTTCTAAGGAATGTTTTCGTGGTAAATGCATACGGAATGTTATGGTTCGGGGACCCCCAGACGAGTTTCTATATAGCGCATACCGTTATTGCAAAAGGAGGCTCACTTATTGCCCTTTTTGTAATTTCCTATGCTGTTTTGAAAATACTTCCTGAAATCCTTGACATGATAGGCGGGATTGTGAATTTATTAGGAGGTATCTTCAAGAATGCTGGCTAGGGGCTCATTATCGTGGATTGGTGTGGTATTTTTATTCACGCTGGTTACAGGGTATTTTTACAGATTACGGGCTGGTTCCATCCTGCTTTATTTCTTGTTCATGACAGGTATTATCCTGACGTTGTTTTTCATCGTATTCTTCCGCGACCCTGAACGAACGCCGCCCGGGGATAATGATGATATGGTTTCGCCTGCCGACGGCACTGTTGTCACGGTAACTGACAGGACGATACATATTTTCATGAATATCTATGATGTCCATGTGAACCGTGCCCCGCTTTCGGGCACTGTCACACAGGTGGATTATAAACCAGGTGGTTTTATCCCTGCTTTTAACAAGGATTCGGATATTAATGAGAGGAATCATGTCGTGATTGAAGGGGACTACGGAAGCCTGGAACTGACACAGATTGCCGGCATCCTGACAAGACGCATTGTTTCATACACCAGCGAAGGCAGCCATGTGGAAAGGGGGGAGCGCATAGGTATGATACGGTTCGGCTCAAGGGTGGATGTGGTAATTCCTGAAGGCTATCGCTTTATTGTCATGAAAGGTGACAGGGTAACAGCCGGAGAGACGATAATAGCGATGGTAAAAGGGAAAATAAGGGGCTAGGATAAAATGGCACATAATATCATCAAACTTGTTAAACCGGCAGATATTGTCACGCTTGTTAATGCCCTGCTCGGTCTTGCGTCGGTAATACTGGTCATAGGGGGACGGATTAATGATGCCCTTGTGCTGATTCTTATTGCAGTTGTTGCAGATGCGGCAGACGGTGCTGTTGCCAGGAAAATGGGATTTGGTGCACTCGGGGAGAACCTTGATTCTCTTGCTGATACCATCTCGTTCGGGGTTGCGCCTGCCGTTGTGGCATACGCTGTCCTGGATAACTGGAATGGTGGTATATCAGGAGTGCTTGCAGGTCTTTACATGGTTTGCGGGATACTCCGTCTTGCAAGGTTCAATGTTGCCGGCAGGAAGAATGTTTTTACGGGTCTTCCCATAACTGCAGGCGGTTTTATAGTGGCGCTGTTTGTCCTGGTAAGGGATTATGTTCCTTATTTTGAGCCTGCATTTGCTGTGCTTCTCGTTATCCTGTCTGTCCTGATGGTAAGCACGATTGCTTATCCGAAACACAAGAGCCCGGTGCTTATTGCTCCGATGGCGCTTCTTCTTGTGATATATATCGTTGCGTTTTATTCAGGTTACGCGGATTCGGTAAAACCTGTATCCATGGTTTTACTTATCCTTATTTTTGCTTATGTTCTTACACCCCTGGGAAAAAAATTTAATGACTGAAATCAATGAACGTGATATAGCTTTATTTGAGGCTGGAATCAAGCTCGGCGCTCTTTATCACCAGTTTGTGGGAACGCCTGTAAGTCTTGAAACGCTGGATGGACTTGAGAGGGCAATTGAAGATAGCATAGGGCTCCAGCCGTTTGTTAAAAGCGTGAGTGTTTCAATTGACCGTGAGGTGGTCGAGGGTAAGCTTAACAATAAGTTCGGATATTGCGAGCTTGAAGGGCGGATGCTGAATGTGGGTCTTGAAATATTATACGGAAATACGCTGGTGTGTGTTGGGCTTGATTATGATTCCGAAAATGATTACCCGATGATGAGTGTTAAGAAGATAGGGAGTGTTTAACTTTCTGAAATAATGTTTAAGTGACCGTTTCAATTCGTGTTGGTGAATTTT
>JACUTP010000252.1 GCA_014859785.1 Candidatus Methanoperedentaceae archaeon
CAGACCAATTTCGCGGGAGGGCAGGGATTCTATAATTTCCTGACATTCATTGCGCCTTATTTTGAGGGTATGGAGTATGGCGAGATAGAGCAGCTTATGCAGATGTTTGTTTATGAGATGACCCAGATGATGGTTGCCCGCGGAGGACAGCTGGTTTTCTCCTCTGTACAGCTATCACCTGGCGTGCCTGGACTCTGGCGCGATAAACCTGTTGTCTATAAGGGTAACATTTATGACGGGGAGCGTGCACCTCTCCGGACTTACGGTGAGTTCGAGCGTGAGGTGCGCCTGTCATTTGAAGCCTTGATGAACGTGATGATGCTGGGGGATTACTGGGGCAAGCCGTTTAATTTCCCGAAGCCTGAAATCAGTATCGAGCCTGATTTCATGGAAGAGAATGAGGAATTTAACAGTGCGCATCCTGATATCCTGAGTTATGATGCCCTTTACACAAAGGCGTTTGAGCTTGCTGCAAAGTACGGGGCGCCTTATTTTGATAACCAGCTTCCAGAGTACAGGGGTGCGGGTAAGGGCATAAGCTGTTACCAGTGCTGTGCGTATAATTTCTCATCGTCACATGAGAAGGATAATGAGTTCGAGAACAAGCTTTATTTCAAGGACGGGAAGCATTTTTCGATGGGTGCGTGGCAGGTTGTGTCACTGAACTGCCCGAGGGCTGCTTACAGGGCTAAGATGGATGACGGGGCGCTGTTTGCCGAGCTTAAGAGGCTGATGGACCAGTGCATGGAACTCTTCACCGTGAAGCGCAAGTGGATGGATACTGTTATGAAGAATGGCAGGATGCCGTTTGCGACCCAGAGACCTAAGGACCCTGCCACGTTCGCGCGTGGTGAGATTGCGGTGGATACGAGCGCGCTTGTGTATACCATTGGCGTTGTCGGTATAAATGAGATGGTGAAGCACCATACCGGTTACCAGGTTCATGAGAGTGATGAAGCAAAACGTCTGGCGATACGCGCCATGTTCGAGATGAAGTTTTATGCAAAGGAACTGGGTGAGAAGTATGGCATGGAGATTGCACTGGCACGCACACCTGCTGAGACGACGGGGCAGAGGTTTGCGGTTTCCGACCTGCTTCATAAGGAATACAGGAAGTGTGCCGAGCCGATTATCAATGGTAACGTCCCTGAGGCGTTGCGGAAAATAGGGGAGACGCGGGATTTGCCTGTTTATTATACGAACGGGACGCATGTACCCCCTAGTGCGGATATCCCGCTTCCCGAGCGCATCAGGCTTGAGGAAATATTCTTCCCGATAGTTGACGGGGGTAATATCCTGCATATCTGGCTCGGGGAAGCGGCGCCTGACCCGCATGGTTTGAAGGAGCTTGCCATGAATATTGCGAAGAATACGCAGGTCGGGTATTTTGCGTTTACGAAGGACATGACCGTGTGCAAGGATGATTTCCATGTGGCGTCAGGGCTGCTTGAGGAGTGCCCGAATTGTGAGAGCGAGAACGTGGAGCATCTGAGCCGGGTGACAGGGTATATCCAGGCTGTGAGCGGGTGGAATGAGGGGAAGAAGCAGGAGCTGAAGGACAGGACGCGGTATGG
>JACUTP010000064.1 GCA_014859785.1 Candidatus Methanoperedentaceae archaeon
CAAGGGGATAAGAAAATGCGTTTATACTTTCCTATACGTGGACAAAAAAAACCACTCAAATAACAACTTCAACTTTAAAATACCTCTGCAGAGTGTACCACCATTCCGTTCCTGGTAATGTTATAAGGTCTAATCTCCTTTGAATGGTCAACCCTCCTCATCTTAGAGACCTCTATAACCATTGTAACCAATCGCAGGTTCTGCTGTCTTATCCTTCGCAATAAAATAATCCCATCAGAAATGTAATCGATATTGCCGTATTTTGATTCAAACTGGTTTTCATTGTTTGCCTCTGAGACCAGTAATGTTGTTATCCCGGTTTCCTTGATGTTTTTAGCAAAGTTGAAAATACTTTCGCGGCGTTCAGCTTCGGATTCATATATCATCTCGTAGAGTGTGATTGGGTCTATTGTCAGCCTTTGTGAATTTTTAAATAGTCTGGGCAGGTCATTTTCTACGCGGTCTATTGTTGATTTGATATTCAAGGCACTCAATCGAATCAAATTCAGCGTCCCATTATCAATATAGGGTTGAATGTGCCAGCCGAACATTTCAGCAGTCTTGGTAATGTCTTCCTCACTTTCCTCAAGACTCAGGTATATGCAATTGTCACCACTTTTAAGCCCCTCATAAGTGAACTGCAGTGCAAGAGTGGACTTTCCTGTACCTGGTGAACCCAGCACCGAGACAATATGTCCTTTCGGAATACCCCCGATTAAAAGTTCATCAAGTCCTGGAATCCCTATCTTGACATTTTCCATTAAATGCCCCTTGCCTTTTTGATATTCGATACCTCAAACCCTCTTTGTGGAGTAATCTGGGTTTCAAAATTGACAATATTGTCCTGGTCCAGTCCTGGCAGGAGTCCCCTGAATTTTTTCAAATACATTATCCTTCTCCTTTGAGCGGAACCAAACTTTTCCCATTCAAAGAAAATGGCACCATCCATACACTCCAGAATTTCTTCCTCCTGTTTTTCTTCAAATATCCCTTTTTTAAGGAGGGCATATACAAAACCATCCCATTTTTTAGATGCCCTTTGAAGTCCATACAAAAACACGATATAGTCGCTCCATTTCATATGTGTCATACAGTGCTGTGCCAGTGCAGTAAGGGAATCAATAATAACGATTTTACCTTTCGCATTAGTATCAAGGTACTCTATGAGTGCTTCAATAAGATTTGTCTCCTCACTGTTCCACCTCAGTGAGCTGAATGACACTTCTTTTTTAGCTGTTGACCTCCATTCATCAGGTATCATGGACCTTGCAAAAAATGCCCCTGAAAAATCCTTGAATTGAAAACTACCTTTTTTTATACTTTTTTTAAGCGTTTCATATGAATCCGGAAAAGAAAATGCTATTTCTCTTAATATATCATCTTTTGACCGTGTAAGAGATATGTAACACACTTTTTTTGGTAAGGTTATGCTGTCATCTTTAAGCTCATCGTGATTCAAAATACGTCCAATGGTTGTGACAAGAAACTCAAAATCACCTGCTCCTGTCTCACCTATAAGTGTAACCAGTGAAGCAGAAGGTAATCCACCATCCAGTATCAAGTCCAGAGAATCGATACATGTCGGCATTTTAGAAAGTTTCATTACTTGACCCGATTCATATTATCCTTGATATATATAATTTTATCCCATTTCAACTTTTCCGGTCATTGTTTAATTATTCATGTCAAATTATATCAGGGAAATTATTGCTTTATCTGCTAAAAACGAAACTACCCGAAAACTATATTAATAACATAAGAATTATTTACAGATATACTAAATGATAATAATAATCACTATGATTCCTTCAAATGATAATTGTAATCGAATGTAAGGAAGAACACCCTGACATTGTTGTAAAAATATAATTGTTCACTAAAAAATCGGGATAAATATGGATTCACATTTCACAAAAAAAACCACGGAACCATTTACAGAAATGGAAATAGCAGGTGGAAAGAACCTCTTCAAAAATCGTTTCTTAAAAAAGCTTGAAAAAAAAATCAAAGAAGAGTATTACGACCTGAGAGCATATCTCCATATTCTATTAAAAAGTGAACTTACAATTGAACCTTACTCATTCGAGAAATTCGGACCACTTATTATTTTCGATGTTCCTGATGGTTATGTTGAGATAGAACGCCACTGGGTGAACGAGCCATATGTTTATATATCAATATTATTCCATGAAATAAATAGAGAATATTTATACTACGTTGTTGAGCCAAAACTATCCCAATATGAACTGATGGTTCTTGAAACTGTTTATGAGAACATTCTTGATACGCTTAAAATTTACGAAACATCCGAAGAATCAAAAGTTAATATCCTGGAGAAGAAAATCCTTGAACTCATTGATGGTTACTCCATTGAAATAGACGGGGCAGCACTCCATAAGATTATGTATTATATAAAAAGGGATTACATCGGATATGAAAAAATAGATGGACTTATTAAAGATCCTGATATTGAAGATATATCCTGTGATGGTGAAGGAATTCCAATCTTCGTATATCATAGAAAATACCAGAACATAAAGACGAATTTATCTTTTAGTGCCGAAATACTTGATTCTTTTGTTGTGAAACTTTCACAGCGCAGCGGGAAGCATATCTCAATAGGAGAACCGATAGTAAACAGTACACTTCCTGACGGCTCACGTCTTAATGTCTCACTTGGAAAAGAGATTACGTTCAGGGGAAGCAGTTTCACCATACGTAAATTCCAGCAACATGCATTTACCCCTGTTGACCTTATCAAAAATGGGACATATTCCGTAGAAATGCTTGCATATTTATGGCTTGCTGTGGAGAACGGCAAGAGCATGATATTCGCAGGTGCCACAGCTGCTGGCAAGACCTCAGCACTTAATGCAATCTCATTATTCATTCCACCCCTTGCGAAAATCGTAAGTATCGAGGATACACACGAACTGAAGCTGCATCATTCGAACTGGATAGGGAATGTTACCAGGGAATCATTTATACAAAATCCAAATGTCAAGGATATCGATATGTATGAACTGCTCAGGCAGGCTCTAAGGCAGCGCCCTGAATACATTATTGTCGGGGAGATCAGGGGTAAAGAGGGCATTACCCTGTTCCAGTCTATGAATACCGGACATACCACTTATTCAACAATGCATGCCGAAACAATTAACACGGTTCTCAGCAGGCTTGAGGGAGAGCCGATAAATGTCCCACGTGTTATGATTCAGGCGCTTGATATATTATGCATCCAGAAACTAATACATCTTGATAGTAAAAGGGTCAGAAGGCTTGATATGATGATCGAAATTGTTGGAATTGATCCGCATACCCAGGACCTGAGGTTCAATGATATTTTTTCATGGGACCCGCGGCATGACTCATTTAATCGGAAAGGGAAGTCGTATGTTCTTGAAAGCATCATGAAAAAACGTGTGTGGAGTGAAAAGGAACTGGAATCCGAACTAGCTAAAAGAAAGGAAATCCTGAATTATATGGTACATGAAGAAATGGACGAGTATTCGATTGCTTCATTCATACAGGGTTACTATGTAGATCCGAATAAAATAATGGGAATGGTTAGAAAGGAATATGAATCGACTCCATAAAATTTCTTTTGCATTATTCGGGAAATATGTAAAAAAGAATAAAGAGGATTATTCCGGACTTCAACTTGCTATCAAACAGTCGCATTTCGGTATTCCCTGGGATTTCTATGCAAGCACAGCATATTTTTTTGCTGTAATTGTCTTTGTCACAGGGCTGGTTTCCGGATATCTGCTAATGCCGTTGTGGCATTTTTTTTATACAGTGTATCTGAAGGCAGTATCACAAACCGGATTGAAAGGGTTTGAATTGTTAAGTACTTATTACGAGCCCGTGTTCGTTCTTTTTTCACTGCTCTTTTTTTCGCTGTTATTAAGCCTTCTTACCTATTACAGTATAATAACGTATCCGACCCTGACAGCCAGAATCAGGAAAAGTAAGATAGACCTTACACTGCCGCATGTGGTTGCATACATGCATGCACTAAGCAAAGGAGGAATGAATCTCGTATCAATCTTCAAGTCATTAAATAACCACACTGACATTTACGGTGAAGCTGCCGATGAAATTAGATATATTTTGATTGATACCGAGATGCATGGAAATGACCTGGTAACATCCCTTAAAAATGCAGCCATCCAGACACAGTCTGAGAAATTCAAGGATTTCCTTGATAATCTCGTAAATATCATTGAAACCGGGGGTAATGTAGAATATTTCTTATCAAATATGGTAGACTATTACCAGAGGACAACAGAGGCAGACCAAAACATGTATCTCGAGACCCTGGGCATACTTGCAGAAACGTATGTGACGGTCTTTGTTGCAGGACCGCTATTCCTCATTACATTGATTATAGTAATGGGACTTGTGGGAAATAGCAGCCTGTTATTACTCAAATTTATTGTATACCTGGTGATTCCATTATGTGCTGCTTTATTCAGCACGTTACTCAGCACGGTATCAATCAACAACAGCATCGAAACAAATAAGATATATTCGGTATCCAAAAAAATCAAACATTACGATAACATCCGTACAGACATTTTAGAAGATGATGAAAGGCGGATGCGTAAATTATTCCGGTCACTTCGCTGGACAAATATTTACCAGTCAAGAAGAACACCTTTTAAAAAATTATTTTCAGACCCTTTCAAAACATTCTACATAAGTGCACCTGCAGCTGTTATTTTTTTTATCCTTTCACTATACAACCGCACGATAAACATTGACCTGCTTGATGATTCTATAATACTCAGTACCATGATACTTCTGGTACCATTCATGTTCTTTTATAACATGCAGAACAGGAGGATACGGTTAATTGAGAGTTCAGTCCCGGGTTTTCTAAGGCGGCTTGCCGGAATTAATGATGTGGGTATGCCGCTTGCAGATGCTATAAAATCAATTTCCCGGATTAATCTCGGTGTGCTCAGTACAGAGGTGAAGCATATATATAAGGACCTGGTGTGGAGCAACAGCGTCAATGAATCACTTTTTAAATTCGAACGCCGTGTTAGGACAGTTGCAATATCAAGGGTCGTCATCCTCATAGCAAAAGCAAGTGAGACTACCGGAAATATAAAAGATGTACTGAGGGTAGCATCAAACGATGCCGCCCTGGCTGAAAAGCTCAGGCGCCAGAGGGTCACGACAATGGTTTCTTATACGGTTGTTGTATATATCTCTTTTGCAGTATTCCTGCTGGTACTGTACGTTTTTGCAACGATGTTCCTTCCTGTAATCCCTGATTCCTCAGAAAGCAGCACAGGTATGTTTTCAGCAGCTATAGATAAAGAAGCGTATATCAGATTGTTTATGCATGCAACTGTAATCCAGGGATTCTTCTCAGGTATCATAATAGGTCAGATGACAGCCGGTCGCATTTATGATGGTCTCAATCATTCGGTATTAATGATGGGTGTTGCATATGTCTTTTTTATTTTTTTTGTATGAGGTGGTCAATACCTTCGCCATTAATCAGTATTACTTCCACCTAATACCCCCAATTCTTTAAATATTTGCTGAGTCAACTACCCCCGAATGAATTCGGGAGCATCAGCGTGGATGCTCGAGGGTTTTGCATCTTTTCAGTTTGTTTCATTTCTGATTTTCAATTCAGGCGCAAAATCGTGGATGGTAAGCAGGACAACCATCTTTTGAGTATTTGTCATACTAACCTTTCCGCACTCTTCAATATCTTAGTTCAGTACTTCGCTAAAAAGTCTTCCAAAATCTCTCATCTCAAACCTGAGTTTATAAGAAATCATCAAAATCAAATAGCTGCGCTCAATAATCTGTAGGTCTAACAAAAATTTTATTCAGTTCGGATCAGACCAGGATAAGACGCTAGAACATAAGCAGGAATCGAGCCCATACCATACTTATGTGCCGCCAGCATAATGCTCAAGGCCATTCCATATCAATTAAATCAATAATGCAAGCTTCTGCCCGCCCTGGTACGCCTGTTCCTTAATCGATTTATATTGTTTCATCATATTATCCACTGCTGGTTCAGGGAGATTTAGATTTGATGCCAAATCCAATAGTGTTCTCTTATCTGTATTTATCTGCCCCGGAAGCATTAAACCTCCTGCTGCCAGTTCCGAAACAACAGTCCCGCCGTTCCCGCACATGTTTGATGTAGTCTTCAGGAATTCCAGCGTCTCCGATGCCATTTTGATGTCCGGGTTTCCGCAGGTTGCAATGACAACACTGTTCCTCTTCCCCGGGATACGGCATTTAATTTCAGTAAGATTTTTTCCAGGTGTAATGATTATCTGGGATACCAGCCTGTCAAATAAATTTTTAAACTGTCCAGGGACATACCGCATATATACCGGGGATGCCAGCACAAGCCCTTCAGTCTCCGTTATTTTTTCAATTATCATGGCAAGATCATCATCCGAATCCTCTTTTGTTATTCTGCAAACACCAGTTTGCCTGCATTCCATACACCCGGTACAAAATGCGATATTCAGATCACCAATGTTTATTTTTTCAACTTCTGCTCCTTTGGAAACCGCTCCTTTTAATACCATGTCCACAAGAAGGTCAGTGCTGCTGCCTTTTCTTGGACTGCCTACAATTCCTAATATCTTCATATTATTCCTCTTTGAAGTGACCCTGTTAAGATCAGATGTATTGCATACCCAATAATAATATTTAAATATATCGGACATCCAATATTGACCTGTGACAGATGATAATTGCCATGAGGAAATATGCGCCCCGGAATGCTGTGATATGAGGGGGATGCTTTCGTTTTTGATTATGTGGTTCCTCTCAAAAAGACCCATGTACGGTGAGGAGATAGCGCAGGAACTTGAAAAAATGAAAGGCAACAAACCAACTCCTGGCACGATATATCCTGCGTTAAAACATTTACAGAATAATGGTCTTGTAACATCACAGAAAGACGGGAGGAATATTATCTATTCCCTGACAGAAAAAGGCGCAACAACATCAAAACAGGCATTTGAATATTTCTGCAATATGTTTGAACCTGTTTTCAATGATTGCGTAAAAGCAAAAAATCTTAAAAAAATGTGAATTATGGGTTATAAGCCCAGAACTTTTTTAACCTCCTCAACAGTCGGTTTGCCTTCGATTGCAATCCTACCGTCCACTACTATTGTTGGTGTGGTTTTTATACCGTATTTTTTTGCTCTGTCAAGGCATATCTCAGATTCGCATTTTTCTGCCAGGTTGTACTCTGTCAGCGTGCACTCACCGCATTTTGCTTTTTCCACGATTTCCATGGTTTCCCTGCATAGGTAGCAGCCGGATGTGAAGATTTCGATTTCATGTTTCATTGCTTTTTCCTCCATTAGTTTATTATTTAAAGTAAGTACCTTAAAGTATTTATAGTCGTAAGTAAATGAAATATAAGCAGCTTTAGACGAGGAAAATGACTTTACAAAAGGAAAGTAAATGCATCTGTCCGCTTGGCGGAGTAATGGATATTATCAGCAAAAAATGGGCACTGCTTGTCATCAACACCATCGGCAACTCCCGGAATATAAGATACAGCGAGATAAGGGATACACTTGGTGAGATCAATTCCAAAGTACTTACTGACAGGCTGAAGGAACTTGAAGAGGCAGGGCTGATTAAGAGGGAAGCATATGCAGAAATACCGCCAAGGGTTGAATACTCACTGACAGAAGATGGAGAAGCGATGCGGAAAGCTATAGCGCCATTGATGAAATGGGTATATTCGAAAAATGCCGGAAGAACAAATACGCCATGTGATAAAGCGCATTTAAAAATAGTTAAAAAATAAATCCACCAATTGATTTCCCAATGAGCATTTTGGACTCAAAATGTAATTATCTGGTAACCCTCCGCCATCAAATCCCGGAAGCTCGGATGTCCCTCATATTCTTCACTGAGCGAAATGTGAGATTCCACTGCACACTCTTTGACACCAAAACCACCGGCACAAAAGCTGCAAACTCCTGTTGATTTGCCTTTTACCGAATCAAACAACTCATGAAACATATGGTCAGGTTTGGAAAGTTCTTTGATCCATTTTGTTCCAGCCCCGTCGAAGATTAGCTTAAATTCATCTTTTGCATCTTTGAATTCTTTTGCTGCCAGAAGTGCATTATGAACTCTAGCCATATCGCCATGCGTTTCCGTATCTGCTAATATTACGATAGCTGCTTTTATCATATCTTTTCCTCCGTATTATATACCTTTTTCAGACAAATCCTATATTTGCCTTGCAGATAATAACCCTTTTCAGGTTGTGAGTATAATAAACACATCCGATTACAGGTATGTTACTCGCACCTTCCCAATGAGCATTTATTCATGCTTTCTGAGAGTTTAAATAAGGCAAATAAAAGCAGCATGATTGAAGCCGTTTCCAGCCACAGGTTCTTGCTTAAAATGAATGCCAGAGGAGCTGATATTCCCAGGAGCGATACCAGCAGTGGCGTGCAAATAGGGCATGCTGATGTAAAAAAACCTGCAAGCATACCTATCATGCCGGTTTTTTCATGTTTTTTGATCCTCAATTCCCTTTGATTGTATATAAACATGGTTAGATAAATTCCTGAAAGGACTGCCATAACAATAGTCAAAAAACCGCTTAAGGGATTTATTTGCGTGCCCATTGCCAGGTTTGTGAAAACTGCATAAATGTAAGTCATTACTGCAATAGAAATCAAAGCAATAACAAAATACGACTTGTTTTTTAAAACTTTAATTATATTGTAGAACATAAATATCTCCAAAATAATACTGCTGCCTGTTTTCAGGCAGCATTTTACATTACTCAGGCGGTGGTGTGGGCATAAATTTTGTATCAATGCCAGGAGTTACATGTCCCCAGGGGGCTTCGAACTCCTTCACTGCAATGTGCCGTACCCAAAATCCCGGAGTTCCTGGAGCCACAGCCGCCCCATGTCCGCCGTTCATCCCGTGAAAGTGAACATATCCTTCTTCTTTGGGCTGGTCGGCTTTAACGAATTTTCCAGGTATTCCATCTCCGATCCAGAGGATATTCCTTGCTGTATCAACGGTGCCATCCAGATGTATGAAAAGTATCTTGCCGTCAGGTAGCATTTTCACCAGGTGATCAGGCATATCCGGGGGTGCTTTATCTGTATATGCCGCCCTGAGTTGCCT
>JACUTP010000065.1 GCA_014859785.1 Candidatus Methanoperedentaceae archaeon
TAACAAATCATCCCCGCTTTGATTTTGTTCATTAATGTGTTTAAAATAATTCATTGCTATCATGTCACCATGGAAACATCACATTCCAAAATAATAATGTTTCACAACAGTATATTACCAGTTGCCACAAAAGTTAGTACACAATCTGGTAAAGTTGCTACAAATCAGGGAAAATGTCACCCACAGTGATGAGAGGATACGATATTTTTAAAAAACTTGATAAAATACTTCCATCCTGTCTTGCACAGGTGCTTCCTGCCGTTTAAGTCTTCCCTAACCCAGTCCATAAGGTAAAAAAACTGCGCCCTGTACTCATCCACGGTTTCCTCCACAATCGCTGGCGGATTCGGAACACCAAGCCCGCGAAGGTATTCGTTGAACATCTGCTCGCCAACTTGCTGCGCATCACCGTTAATCTTTGTAACCGTGACATCATACCCCTCACCTTCAAGCCACTGCGCTGAACAGTCATGGATACACCCGGGGCAAATCTCAATCTCCTCGTCCTTTGAAACGTTTAATTTCATAACCCCTTCTTCCACAATATCCCTGGCACTTTCAAGATACGTCTTTTTCTTAAACGCTCCCAGGTAGAAATGATTTATTGGAACAATATCATAATGTACCTCATCGGTTTCTTTGCGAAGGATTATGATGCCAACGCCTCCCACAGGTGCGCCCCAGCCCTGGTCATCTATCTGGATGGTCATTCTTTTATATGATGGAGCGTTTATTATTTATTGGTTTCTGCCAGGATTGTCCAGAATAATAACAGCTTTCCAGTAACAATATTTATAGTGCATGCATTCATTGAATATATGGGTTATGAGTATAATTAAATTATTATCTTTAATCATTGTATTATCAGTTGCTGTTCAGGGATGCATTGAGGAAACACCTGAAGAGCCGCCCACCGCAATCCCTGATGCAACGGCAACTGTGGAACCAACAGAAACTGTAATGGTTACACCACCCATCACTCCTGAAGTCACACCAGATTACGATAATGGAATACCTGTAACGTATATCCTGTGGATAGACAGCGTTCTGGGATTTAAGAGGATCAGGGCGTTTGAGGACAATAACTATATATCCCTGCCACCGGATTTTGACACATTGAATTTCTCGATTAAAAAGGGTGATAGCGTAAGGTGGGTGCATGACGACAGTTATAACTTCCCGATGACACTTGTCAGCAACGAAGAGCTGTGGGCAGACCGCACCGCATACCTTCGGTGGCAGGATAGCAGGTTTGAATACTCATTTAATGAAAGCGGAACGTATTCATTTTCAATAAAAGAGTATCCACGCATCAGGAACCAGACAATAACGGTAATATAATCCTGATTGTCGTATTTATCAAAATACTTTTTAACTACCATCAATAATTATGATAACATGAAACTATTCGGTGTCCTCGGTGACCCAATCTCCCACAGCCTGTCACCTGTTATGCACAATGCCGCCTTTTGCGCCCTCGATATGGACTGTTCATACCATGCATTCAGGGTAAAGCCTGATAACCTTGAATACGCGATAAAAGGCGCCGGAGCACTTGGCTTTGGCGGGCTTAACCTGACAATCCCGCTTAAGGAAAAAGCGCTTGGTATTGTTGAGCCAACTGAAATGGCAAAGAGCATCGGCGCCGTGAATACCGTGGATTTTAAAAACGGGATTTCGGGGCATAATACGGACGGAATCGGGGCACGGATGGCGCTTACAGACCGCGGCATCGGTATTGGAGGTAAAAACGTACTGGTACTTGGCGCAGGAGGCGCTGCCCGTGCCATTGCATTCCAGCTTGCAAAGGACGGCGCACGCGTGACTATCGCCAACAGGACAGTGGAACGGGCGCAGGCACTTGCACGTGATGTCGCTGCGGTCGGTGAGGTTACAGCATCGGGTTTTGGTGCCCTGGATAAACTCATCCGGCAAACTGACATTCTTATAAACTCAACGTCTGTCGGCATGTCCCCGGACATATCAGGAACCCTTGTTACATCTGATATGATGCACCCTGACCTTGTTGTTTTTGATATTGTCTACAATCCCCTGAAAACATGTTTGCTTATGGAAGCTGAAATTGCAGGCGCGACAACAATTGACGGTGTTATGATGCTTGTTTACCAGGGGGCAGAAGCCTTCAAAATCTGGACAGGGGTTTCACCGCCTGTTGATGTCATGGAAAAAGCTGTAAGGGATGCGCTGTCATGAAAATACTTATCATAGGTGGAACAGGCGATACAGGGCGCTGGTTTGCCACGTTTTACAGGAAACACGGGTTTGACGTAGTTGTGTGGGGTGTTAATAAAAGACACGACATCGCAGGGGAACTCGGTGTTAAGTTTGCCGATGACCTCGATAGCGAAATAAGCTCAAGCGATATTGTCATGATATCAGTGCCCATAAACATCACTGAGAAAATCATCGGGGATATTGCCCCGAAAATGCCGCAAGGAAGTCTTCTCATGGACATCACGTCTGTTAAAACAGGGCCGCTTGCCGCTATGGAAAAACATGC
Organism: Candidatus Methanoperedentaceae archaeon; assembly: GCA_014859785.1. Taxonomy (GTDB): domain Archaea; phylum Halobacteriota; class Methanosarcinia; order Methanosarcinales; family Methanoperedenaceae; genus Methanoperedens_A. The sequence goes on from JACUTP010000065.1 coordinate 2,522, forward strand.
CCCCGCAGGTGTTGAAATACTGGGAACGCATCCCATGTTCGGACCGTCAATACCAGATATAAGGGGGCAGATTGTTATCCTGGCGCCTGTTGAGGGAAAGTGTTCAAAATGGCTTCCTGTTATCAGGAACCTTTACGAGGAAAACGGTGCGCAGATTGAGGTGATGGCGGCAAAAGACCATGACAGGATGATGGCTGTCGTCCAGGGTCTCACGCATTTTGCTTACATATCAACCGGCTCGGTGTTCCGGGAGCTTGAGTTTGACGTGGCAGAATCAAGGCGGTTCATGAGCCCGGTGTATGACATAATGCTTGACCTTGTGGGACGGATACTGGCGCAGAACCCGTACCTGTATGCCATGATACAGATGAACCCTGAAGTCGAGAAAGTCCATAAGGCATATATCAAGCAGTGTAACCTGCTTGCTGAAACCGTGAAGAGCCGGGATATTGAAAGTTTCGTTGGCGTCATGAAACAAGCAGCAGCGCATTTTGGCGATACGGAATCAGCCCTGAGGCGTTCTGAAAAACTTATCGGGACAAAAATCGCTGAACATGAGGAACTTGTGCGCTCAATCGGCAGGGAGCGCGCCCTTAAGCACATCTATTCGGGAGTGGTCCACTACGGGATTGTCAGGAAATTAACATCAAGAACAGTAACCATTGAGCGCGGCGTCAAGACCACAGAGCTTTTGATAGAAAATGTCAGGCTGTTAAACGAAAAAGAATTATTCGACTGGAAAGCGGAAAATCTCAGGAATGTGAGCCGGGACATATCTGTTTTCATACCCTACGGTTCAAATCCTTATATTATAAAAGACGTGATTTCAGGCTCGGACAGTGTTATTTCGGCTGGTATAATTGATGTATATAAAAGGCAGGAAAGAACAAGTGTAACGTACAGGCTCAAGATTCTTGGTGATAATGATACTGCACTTGTGCAGGAAAACGTTGAAAAACTCCTCAAGGGGATTGGCTGCACGGTAAGATAGATATGGGTGCAATAGTTATTACTTCTGGAGAGCGTCTGACAGCTTCACCATCTTGCTCATCCCGTTTTCATATCTGATTATTACACCCCTTTTTTCTAAGTCTGCTAATATCCTTGAAAGAGTGGATTTGGGAATGTCTGCCTTTGATGCAAGCTCAGCTTGATTAAGTTCACCAAATTCTAAAAGTGCCTTTGCTACTTCGCATTCATTGCCTTTCAGGATTTTCAATAGAGCTTGTTCTCCTGTGTCATTTTGGTTTGGGAGCTTGGCTAATAACTCATTATCCAAAGAAATTCCAGCCATAGCTTTGTGATTTTGAGCGACTAACTCATATCCGGTTGCCAATCTGGACTCAAAAAATAGCAAATAACTGGCACTTATACCAAGGATACCAGAAAATATGGCAACTACAATAATATCAAATAGAGTATAAATATTCGGTACTTGTTTAAGGGTTGTTATTTCTCCTTGCATAAAAATTTGTATTGTGGTGGGTGCAAGAACTTTGATGGATAAAACGAAAGCTGATACTGTTAGCATCACCATGCAAAATGCTCTGCCTTCCACTCTCATTTATGAACACCACTGTTTATTGAGTTTTAGAGCCATCTTTTGTTATCTCTATTTTCGGGACAGGAACGACATCACCCATTACTGCTTTTTGTATTATTTCCACGTTAACGAAATATGTAAGAGTACCTATTTCTATCTCAATCATGACATTATTTTCAGAGAGATAAGTCTGATTCATAGTAGTTATAGCAACTTTTTGCACCTTTGTTATATTATATTCCTTATCAGCTAAAACTTCTTTCACTCTGGAATCATTAAGAGCAATATTTATTGCCTGCTTTTCTTTATCATCGGGCAACTTTAAATCTTCTGGTGAAAATACTCTACCGAAAGTAATTAGCCCGAAAGATTCATTCTCGAAAATTAACTCGCCCGTAGTCTCATTTATGTATTTAATCGTTCCAGTTTTAGCAGTAATAAGTGGTTTTGTTTGGTTTACCTCAAAAGATATTGTTTCTTTAATCATTTGATTGTTTGCCACGATATTTTTTATCTGGTCATCTGCATTTATAATTCCTAATTTTATTATCATAACTGCTGACCCTGCTCCGATCACAATAAGTAATAGAAGAATAAGAAATTGTTTCGATAGCCTCTCCATAAATTTTCCTTCTTTAATTTTAATTAAAATTCAAAACTATTTAATTCATGCCCTCTTTTTGTACTTATTATGTGCTAATCCTGAATATAGATATTATTTATAGCCAAAAAATTAAAAAGAGAGAGCTTACTCTCTCTTTACCACGAGATATATCCATTGTACGTAACTGTTTGACCGCTATGGTTCAGGATGATTACATTATAATTTCCTGTCTGCCATACTGAAATACGCCAGGTTCCTGATCCGCCAGTCATTCCAGGTCCCCAGGAGATTACACCAGTGTCCCTATTCTCAAGACCGATAATTATCTCCGAACCGACTGGATACCAGCTGAGCGATACTGTCACCACTTCGCCATACAACAGGTAAATTGGACCCCATCGATGTGCAGCATAGGGAGCAATAGTACCACTTATAGGGAGTGCTCCAAGAGTACCTGCTTCAGGTAATTGTTTTGTAGCCGTATCTTTTATCTCCTGTTGCAGTTTCACAGGGTCAGGAAGTTCTCCAATGTTCCCGCCGTTATTGAGAGCTGTAATAGTACCTAACCGGGTATCGAAGGTTTTTGTAACTGGCTGCTGGTGTTCAATATCAGCATCTTTGATAACAATCTCCACACCAGTTATTGTCTCTTTTTTGAAAGTGTCGGCAGATGCTACAGATGCTATGGCAGATATCAATACCAGAACTGCTAACACTATTCCTGTAGATATCACTTTTCTCATATTTTTCCTCTCCTTTTATCTTAGTCACGTTTTAAACAACGTGCCACTCCAGTATGCGATGGAACAGCCAAAATATGTGATGTGGAACAATCATTCCATTTTTTGGAACTATCATGAAAATGTTATCTCTTTCAAGCCTTATGCCAGAAATCGCTGACTATTTATAGATACTCGTAGAACAGATGGTTATTATGGTAGAGAAAACAAAAGTAAGACCGAATATCAGGGATATGAAAATCAAGGACGTGCTCCATGTGGGTACAGAGGAAAAGGGCGAGATTTTCAGGGTGACAAAACTTGGCGACAACACGTTTATTCTTGATCAGGGCGGCGACCTGAGGGAATACGGAAAATCAGTCGTGGCTAAGAACATTTATACGTTTGCAGAAAGGACAAATAATGTGGTTTACTGGATAACCCACGAAGAAGATTAAGCAGTTATCAATATTAAAGCGTTTTAATGGCAGCGTCAACAAGTTCCAGGGTTATGTCAGGCAATATCCTTGAATAGTTTTTGTGTTTTCTCGGTTTGCAGTTTTCAAGGGCATAAGCGAAAATAATCGGCAGTCCGACAGTTGCGTCAATATACGCAACAACGTTCCCCTCCCCGGCTTTCGGGATTTTGCCCCATGACTTTCCTTCGTTTATGGTCGCACCTGACAGCCCGCCTGAATCAGGGCGGTCAACCGTTACCTGTATGACATAATTCTCACCAGGGCATTCCATACCGATAATCTGGGAAATCATTGGTCCTGTCTGCTGGAGGAAGTTCTTGGGTACGCCGCCGCCAGCCTCAAGCGCACCTCTTGTTATGTTTTCGTTCATGCTGTGAAACACTATTGCGGCACTTTCAAGAACATCCATTGTGGGACTCGGGTCAACAAAATCCGAAGGATCCAGTTTATTGGAACCTTTTTTTGCAGCCGAAATAACAGGAAGGAAACCCGTGCCCATACCCACAGAAGAATCAGCATACGCCGGTACAAAAACCGGAACATTGTGTTTTGATGCGGATGCTATAAACGAGTTTTCCGGATGTTTTGCAGTCTCAAGAACGCCGTCCCCGAGGGTTTTATGATAGAAGGCTGTTGAGAATTTCTCAGGAAAAATATTCCTCTCAACCGCTTTTTCAGTCAGTGCCCTGACAATCCTATCCTGCGCTATAAGCGTGCGTTCCATGTCGATATAGACATCATATATCCTCACAACGTCATGTTCTGCAAGTTCATTGTCGTCTGCCGTGAAATCTCCCTGGTGCACTGGCAGCCCGTATGCAAAATGAAGGTCGTGGTATGTATTTGCACCGGTTGTGACAATCCAGTCAATAAAACCCATTTCAATCATCCTGGTTATCCCTCCGCCCATACCAACAGGAGTCATGGCGCCTGCCATTGTCAGGCAGACTGTGGAACCTTCATCAATCATTGTCTTAAAAAGATGACACGCCTCTGCCAGTCTTTTGGCATTGTAGCCCATGCCGTTAAACATGGTATCCACAAGCCCGGTAACTGTCATGTTTTCACCCATGGATAGCGGGGATATTGAATTGCCCTGCCAGCAGTCATGTTTTGTATGGCGCATTTTGATGTTCTCCCGGATATAAAAAGTATAAGTTACCTTTACGAAATCCATGGTATTTTTATTTCAAAATGCCTGCGTTATATTTAAAAACTTGTAAATATCCTGGCAGTCATTCATATGGTTACGGGTTTTTCTCTTTTTCCCGCATCTGTCTCATAACCTCTTCATACTCAAGCGGATGCTCGTGTTTCATCTGTTCTTCCGAGAGGTTGCCTGTAAGCCATGCCCTGGACATGGGAAATACCTCGGGACTGTAATGAACATTCCACCAGTGCACTATGAATATGAACAGGGTGGCAAGCAAAGCCTCATCCGTATGGATAAGGGCTGCGAGGTGAACATACGAATACGGCAAATATTCCATTGCAATGAAAGGATACATGAGAATTGGTCCTGTAACACCCAGCATTACCATTCCCCAGAAAGCGCCCCAGTAGTCGAATTTTTCTTTCCAGCTGTAACGGCTGTACCTGGGATGCTCGGCTTTTCCGAAATAAAACATTATTGTCTGCCAGAAATCCTTCACGTCCTTTGGTTTTGGCCATAAATCGCTGTTAAATATGCTTTCCTTATTAATGAAGATATGGAACACTATATGGTAAATCCCGAGAAAAACCAGGCCCCACCCTGCGTAATGGTGAATATGCGTCCTCATCTCAAACCCGCCTAACAGGTTTATTATTATAGGCGACCACCACGCGTCCGGGAACTTAACTGGCATTCCTGAAACCACTAACAGCATGAATGTCAAAATCATTATCCAGTGCTGTGCAAGCTGGTTGAATGTAAAGCGTTTGAATTCAATTTCGCCCATAGTTACCATCTCCTGTGAAGCTTAACCCGTGAAAATAAATCAAGGAAGACCATTATTGCAAAGAAACCTATTACTCCTGTTGTCAGTATTTTGAAAAATATTGCAATCCAGTATGCAAGGTCAAACGGACCCAGGAAATAAGCCCGCTCCTGGACTGATAAACCCGATTTGTCAAATACGAGCTTCCCTGTATGCAGGGATTCTTTATCATGCACAAGACCCATTGCAATCTTTGCATCAAATTTAACACCAGGATGACAATCTTCCTTTCCACATGTATCAGGGAGGTTTGCAGGGTACGTGCTTGATTCAGGGTCAGTGTGGGATTTTGTATTATGGTTACCGTGGCAATCGGCACATGTTGCTACCAGTACATACCCGCTTTTAAGTGCCTTCCAGTGATAGGATTCCTTGTAGGTATCAAAACGGTCTGTCTTGATACCATAATACCATGCGCTCATGATGTCAGGATTTGAATGGCATTCGGCGCATGTTACCGGGCTATTATAGTGGTTGGATGGGGATTCAGGATCATCTATGGCACGTATTTCATGCAGACCATGACAGTCCGTGCATGTTGCTGCTTCAGGATGACCTTTTTGAATTTCTTCCCAGTGGATGCTCTGTTTATAATCCGCGGCTTCACTTAAGTGGCATTTTGAACATATTTGCGTTATATTTTCCCTGTCCGGGCGCCCGACAAAATCCCCGGACATCACACCGACAGAAATAATAGAATTATTTGTCATGGTACTCCCCCCATGGCAATCAGCACATGTGAAGCCTTTTTCATAATGAATATTATTCCTGAATTCTGTTACTGTTTTCGTGTGGCAATGGTAACATGATATATCATCCACAGCCGAGACTCCAGTAACAAGTGAAAAGAACACTATGGCTGCAATAAACAAATATTTCATTTTAGAAACATGGCTCAAGCTCTTTACAGTAAACGACATTATTAATTACTCCTGTGATATTTTTGAGAGATTTCACAATCCTATCCCGTTGTGTTGTTCAACCCGTTTTCCCAGTTTTGTCGTTTTTAACTGTTTTTCCCTTTCCTGTTTGATATATATTTTCCACTTGATGATTTAAATA
>JACUTP010000066.1 GCA_014859785.1 Candidatus Methanoperedentaceae archaeon
AAATTTACCCCAACCCGTACATATCCTTCAACCCGTGCCCTGTCGCAAGAACAACCACAGTCCCGTCCAGTCTCCTTCCCACAGTGCCTGCATACGCCACAGCACCGCTTGGCTCAACAAATATCCCGTTTCTTGCAAGCTTATCACGTGCATCAAGCGCCTCCCTGTCAGAAACCCTCAGTGCCTCCCCGCCTGAATCCCGTATAGCCTTTAGCGCCGCAAGACCGTCAATAGGGTCACCGCATGCAATGGCAGTTGCAATGGTATCCGGGTCTTTTACAGGGACAATCTCTTTCAGGTCGTTCTCCCATGCATCCACCACAGGGGCGCAGTTTTCAACCTGCACCCCAATAATTTCAGGGATGGTTTCCGTTATCCCGACAAGCGTAAGTTCCCGAAACGCTTCATATATGCTCCATATCAGTGTCCCGTTACCCACAGGCACTACCACATAATCAGGCACGTGCCAGTACAGCTGGTCTGCAATCTCAAAACCAACAGTCTTTGTTCCCTCGCTGCGCCAGGGATAATCGCCTGTCAGGAACGAGTTGCTGTTTGAGACAACATATTCCTCAGCCTGGTTTATGGCAATAGCATAATCTCCTTCTACATATATCGTCCCTGCCCCGTAGGCTTTTATCTGTTTTATCTTCTCTTTTCCTGCTATATCGGGAACGAACACCCTGCATTCAAGACCCGCAAAAGCTGCATAAGCTGCCACTGATGCACCCATGTTGCCTGTGGAAGCCAGTGCAACATTTCGCTTTCCTTTTTCGATTGCTTTTGTTATCTCAAGAGACGAACCCCTGTCCTTGAAAGAACCTGTCGGGTTGGAAGCCTCATATTTTATAAGAAGCCTGCCATTGATACCAAGCCTTTTATTCTCAAGCAGCGGCGTTCCCCCTTCTCCCATTGTGATTATCTTTGACAGGTCTTTTACAGGCATAAACGCCCAGTATTTCCAGTGTGCCGGTTTGCCACGCATGAAATCGTCACGCAGAATAACTTCCTGTATTGAATTATAATCATATTCCGCATCAAGAGCAGAACCGCACCTGCATCTGGGTATCTGGAGGCGTTCTATTTCTTGTGGTTTATACGTGTGTCCGCATTTGAAACACCGGAAATAAGTAACATATACCATGAATAGTAAACTGACACAGGATATTTAAATACTATTCAGGGAAAGGTAAGAGTAAATCCCTCTTTTATTATGAGAGGTTAATTGACAGCTAAAACCACTTATTTGATTTTATGAGAAATACAAAGCATTTCGATCCGGGACAAAACTTAATTTTCTGGTGCAGTGAGTGCAATGTTCCTTTACTTGAAGAAGAATGCGGGATATGCGGAAAAAATGGCGATAAAATTGAACTATCCCAGCCCGGAGACATACGGTTCGCTTCCCCTTATGAAAATGACATCATCGATAAACTGGTCTTAAAATCGTTCGGTCAGAATCCGCTTTCCGGAAAGCTCATACTCCTGAACAAGGTTCCTGGCGATGACAGGACAGATGAGATAATCGTTGACGGGCTCCACTTCGGGATATTGAGGTTCGACCTGGAAGAACTGAAATTCAAGCTTGACCTTATGATTGAGGGCGCATCTGCACTCATTGATGCTGGTATAACCGGTAAAACGGTGAGGATTTCATCAAAGGGCAGGCACCTTAGCGGTAAAAACATAGATGGAAGTGAAGTCAATGGATGTTCATGCGATATTTTAGAAGGTGATACGGTTCTTGTAACCGGAAAAAACCTGGGCGGTTTTGGCGTATCATACAGGAACAGCAGCGACATGAATAAACCCGGGCGGTCTTTGAAAATAAAAAAGATAAGTTCTGGCAGGGCCGCCTTTAATTCAAGAACACCTGTCTTTGACGAAGTAAGCCGTGCCAGTGCAAGGTATATGAAAAAACTCGTTAATGATGCTGCCAACATAATTCGCGGCACAGCCAACCGGGCAGGATTCAGGGATTCTCCTGTGTACGTTTCCTTCAGCGGCGGGAAGGACAGCCTTGTTACACTTGACCTGACACGGAAAGCCGTGAAAAAACAGGTTAAGGTGTTTTTTGCAGATACTGGTATCGAATTCCCTGAAACCGTGGAATTTATCAGGAATTATTCAAAGAAAAACAACCTTGACATAATTATTGTTGAGGCAAAAGAAGCATTCTGGGAATCGCTTCCTGATTTCGGACCGCCTGCAAAGGATTTCAGGTGGTGCTGTAAGGTATGTAAACTTGCCCCGATTAATTCAGTTATGGAAGAATGTGTCGGGAAAAACCGCAAATGCCTGACCATTGACGGGAAAAGGAAATACGAGTCATTTGCCCGCGCGCGGATTGCGCCCAGTGAAGAAAACCCGTTCATCCCGGGTCAGGTAAGTGTATTCCCTATACGCAACTGGCGCGCAATAGAAGTCTGGCTTTATATTTACTTCCGAAACCTCGATTACAATCCGCTGTACGATATGGGTTTTGAGCGTGTCGGCTGCTGGCTTTGTCCGGCAGAGTTGGGGGCTGAATATTACAGGTTCGGGGAATTGCATCCTGAACTTTTCAAGCGGTGGAATAATTACCTCCTGGAATGGGCAAAAGAAAACGGTGTTCCGGAAGGGTTTATAAAACACGGTTTCTGGCGCTGGAAAACACTTCCCCCGAAGATGAATCGGCTTGCAGGAAAACTCGGGATAAACACAAAAATACAGGGTAAGGATGAAGAATTTGATATTGTGTTAACAGGCGGGATTTCTCCATGCAAATCAGGCGGGTACACCATAGAAGGCAAGGTCACAGGATTATCTCTTAATGAAGTCCGGAATGTTGTGAATATTCTTGGTGAGAACAGTTTTTCAGAAGACCTTGGTGTGGTTTTGGTAAAAACACCAGGTTGCAGTGTCAAGATATTCTCTTCAGGGCATATCTCAATTAATGCGCCTGGTGAAGAACAGGCTTTATCGCTTTTTGAGAATACAGCAAAGCAATTGATAAGGGTGAAAAAATGCACAAAATGCGGAGTTTGTATTAAAGTATGCCCTGTGGATGCCATCACACTCAAGCCGCATCTTAAAATAAACGAAAAATGCACACGATGCGGCAAATGCACTGGCTCATGTGTTGTTGCGAAGTATTTTGACAGGCTGCTGCCGGGTTTCGGCAATTGTGATTCGAAACAGGAATCATCACACCAATTACACACCAGTTCTTATATCAGTACCACGCCTCTATTCATTTAAGTCTATAATTACATTGCCATGATTTTGTGATGAGAGTATGAAAAAATACAGAAAATTCTTTGATAATAATAAAATAAACAATGACCGTGCTGACCTGGGTGTAGCCACGTTAATAATTTTCATGGCAATGATACTTATAGCTGCTTTAGCTGCAAGCATTATACTTTATTCAGGAGGGGCGCTCCAGGAAAAAGCCATTAACAGGAGCGATTTTGTAATCCAGGATAGCTGTGAAGAATCAAGGCTTGAGGATTTTGTTACTGATTTTCGTACTGTTAGTGCTAACACCACCAATGCAACAAATGCAACCAATATTAGTAGTTTATGCAATTACACTCGTTACAATTTCACAATTGATTAAGATTGTAGCTAAAAACTCCAGTTGCTATATCTAAACCCACATGTTGATTAATTCAATCCTGTTTATAATGGAGCCCTGTCTTTGTTATACTCCCTTATTTCACTGGCAATCCTTTTATCAACAACACCGGGTTCTGTCATCTTCCGTGCATCCAGTATCTTATCAAGGTACTTCTCTGGTATGACATCCTGTTCGATTATTACCTGCTTCAGGGGTTTTTTTTCACGGAGGGCTGTTTTCACAAGCCTTGAAACATTATCATACCCGATATAGGGATTAAGCACCGTGGCAAGACTCTGGCTTTTATCAAGAAGTTCGGTACAGCGGGCTTTATCAACAGTCATACCTGATACGCATTTATCCCTGAACATCCTGACAGTATTTGTAAGAAGTTTGATGCTCCATAAAATGTCAAAAGCAATAAGCGGCGTCATAACATTAAGCTCGAACTGCCCGGCTTCAGCAGCCAGTGCTACCGCATGGTCGTTACCGATTACCTGGAAGCATACCATGTTTACGGCTTCTGCGATTGATGGGTTAATCTTCCCTGGCATTATGGACGAGCCCGGCTGGACTTCAGGCAGCACAACCTCTGAAATTCCGGCTTTTGGTCCCGAGTTGAGAAGACGCAGGTCATTTGAAATTTTGTTCAGGTCAAGCGCCAGCATCCTCAAGGCATTTGACATCGCAACAAACGGCGTCATGCTCCATGCAAGCATAATACTGTTTCCCCCGTAAAATCCAAAACCCGTCAATTCCCTTAATTGTGAAATCATGGTATCCTTAAAACCCGGATGGGTGTTTATACCAGTACCAACAGCAGTTCCCCCGATACTCAGTTCAAGCATATCATTTCCGGCATTTTTTATGTTATCAATGCATTTTTCAATAGAAGCTGCGTATCCTTCAAACACCTGACCAAAGCGAATGGGTACGGCATCCTCAAGATGAGTGCGCCCCACCTTGATTACATCATCGTATTCTTCTGCTTTTGAACGAAACACTGCTGACAGCCCTTCCAGTTCCCGGATAAGCGCAGGAATTGTCAAAAGAACGCTTAACCTTACAGCTGTCGGGGTGACATCATTTGAGGACTGTGCCATATTCACGTGGTTATTGGGGTGAACAAAATTGTATTCGCCTGCTTTCCCGCCGAGTTTGATATTTGCAATGTTGGCAATTACCTCATTGGTGTTCATGTGCGAAGACGTTCCCGCGCCTGCCTGGAACGCATCTATAATAAATTCATCATCGTGTTTCCCTTCGATTACCTCATCCGCAGCCCGGATTATCGCATTGCCGATATTTTCGTCAAGCATATCCAGTTTCATGTTGGTAAGGGAAGCTGCTTTTTTGATAATGGCATAGGATTTTATAAAATCCGGGTTTGCTTTTATTCCGCTAATCCTGAAGTTATTAAAAGCCCGTATGGTAAAAGCACCGTAAAGCGCATCACCGGGAACTTCCACATCTCCAAGGCTGTCTTTTTCAATTCTGCCCATTGGTAACACCTATTGCAGTATATCCGGGTTGTGTATTCAATCTTGCTGATATATGGCATAGTTTTTTATCATCTACCTTATTATTAAGAAACAAAAGCAGGGATATCATGCAGGCAGAAGAATATGACAGGGTCCGTGTAGAAACAAAAGGTACGGTTTATGAAGGAACGCTCATGCCTTCCCAGACTGGCAGTATAGTTCTTAAACTGAAAAACGGCTACAATGTCGGAATCAGCAGGGATTCGGCTTCCGTGACATTGCTTCGGAAAAAGGAAGATGCCATAAAAAAAGAAACCGCACCTGGATGTCAGGCGACAAACAAGAAACTGCCAGACATCTCAATATTATCAACAGGCGGCACAATTGCCAGCAAGATAGATTACAGGACAGGTGCCGTAACATCACAATTCACGGCAGAGGATATCATGGCTTCCATACCTGAACTCGGGGAAATAGCAAATTACAACTGCCGCGTGATATACAGCATCCTCAGCGAGAACATGCGCCCGGAATACTGGAGCGAACTGGCTTGTGCCGTACATGAAGAAATAACAAACGGCGCAGATGGCATCATCATCACCCACGGCACGGACACGATGATGTATACCGCTGCTGCTCTCTCGTTCATGATACAGACTCCTGTGCCTATAGTCCTTGTTGGTTCACAGCGAAGCGCTGACCGACCAAGCTCGGACAATGCCATGAATGCCATATGCGCAGCCGCAGTTGCAACAAGCGATATCGCAGAGGTGTGTGTTGTCATGCACGGTTCCACAAGCGATGATTTCTGCCATATCCACAGGGGAACAAAGGTAAGGAAGATGCACACTTCACGGAGGGACGCATTCCAGTCCATAAACGCAAGACCTATAGGTCATGTTGAGTACCCTTCCCGCAAGATAAAAACAATATCTTCTTATACAAAACGGGGCGAGAAAAAGCTGTCACTGAACGATAAGCTTGAGCCGAAATGTGCCATTATAAAATACACGACAGGGGCAAGCAGTGAATCGTTATTATTCCATTCAGGTTCAGGATACCGGGGCATCGTGATTGAAGGAACGGGGCTTGGACACGTCTCGACAGAATGGGTGCCCTATATAAAGAACGCCACTGATGCAGGAATTCCTGTTATTATGACATCCCAGTGCATTTATGGCAGGGTGTGCGACAGGGTATATGACACAGGCAGGGATATCCTGAAAGCAGGAGCCATAGAGGGTGAGGATATGCTGCCTGAAGTAGCGCTTGTCAAGCTCATGTGGGCGCTCGGACAGGCATCTGGTATGGATAAAGTTAATGAAATTATGCGGACGGATATGGCAGGGGAGATTACCAGAAGCACCCGCTCATAATAATGATAATCATTATTATTCAAATCGTAAAATATATCCAAAAATATTAAATACTATTAAGACATTGTACACAGTGTAGAAAGACCAGGTATCTTAAACGCCTTTAGTACCCTCAGTCTCCTTCGACCCATCGTTGTTATAGATGCCGGGTCTTTCTCTTACTTTTTAACCAAGTTCATGTGCTATATGCTATTAAATCCAGAGTCTTTTAACCTGAATCTTATTTTTTTGACTTTTCAAGAACAGATATATCCAGGATTTTAGTATCAGGATAGTTCCCGGTTTTATCCTTTTCAGCTGATTTTACCATGTCCCAGATGGTTAACAGCGCCACACTTACGCCGTGGAGGGCTTCCATTTCAACCCCTGTTTTCCCTATTGATTTAACCTCAACAGTGGCTTTTATAATATTAACGCCCGTATCAAAACCCACATCGATTCCTGTTATTGGAATCTGGTGGCACATGGGTATCGCAGCGGGTGTGTTCTTGATTGCAAGAATTGCAGCAATGCGGGCGGTTTCAAGTACGGCTCCCTTCTCGATTTTCCTGTTTATGATAGCTTCAATTGTTTCGGGTTTTAGTTTAATAATGCCTTCTGCCACAGCGCGCCGTGTCATATTCTGCTTGTCACTTATGTCCACCATCTTTGCCCTGTCATCCTGGATGTGTGAAAACATTTCAATCTATCCTGACTTTCTTTCTCCTGTCAAAATCCGAAACCAGTTCATCAAGTTTTCCTGAAAGTTCACTGGCTTCATGCAGTTTCAGGTGAATGATAGTTTCGTCTTCATCATGCCTGATTACTATTCGTATCCTGTTGCGCTCAATACCTGCTAAGATTTCCCTCATTTTCTCATCACCCCTGCAATGTTATCGATAATATCGGTGGCAAGAAGCCCGTAGCCGGATTTATCATATGCTATGTCACCTGCTGCCCCGTTTATGAATGCTGCCGCACATGCTGCCGAAAATGCATCGCCTTTCGCGAAAAGTGCCCCGGTTAGTCCTGCAAGCACATCGCCTGTGCCGCCAACCGTCATGCCTGCATTTCCTGTCCTGTTTGAACGAACCTCAACCCCGTCTGATATTATGTCAACAGCACCTTTCAGGAGAACTGTTACATTATTGTTACCTGCAAAATCCCTGACAAAATCCCTTTTTCCTGTATCATCTACCGGTATCTCAACACCAGATAAACGTTTCATCTCCCCTGTATGCGGTGTTATGATAATATCCGCATCATATGCCGGAAGCAGTCCCCTGATAAGGGCATCGGCATCGATAACCAGTTTTTTGCAAAGCGGCACTATTTCCCGGACTGCCTGCATGGTATCGCCAGCAGTACCGAGACCCATACCCATAACAACAACGTCGTGTTTTTCGATTAGTTTTGAAATTTCAGGAATGCTGTTTACTGACAATTTGCTGCCAGGAAGCGGGCGGACAATGAGATTCGGGGAAAATGATGCGATAATGCCTGAAACACTTTCTGGCGCGGCAACTGTCACTATGTCAGCCCCTGCCCGCAGGGCAGAAAGCGCGGAAAGTGCAGGCGCACCTGTATAGGCGCCGCCGCCGATAATGAGAATACGCCCGGAATCCCCTTTATGTACTCCTGTCTGCCGTTCCATAAATGGTTTTATGTCACCTTTCCCGACAAAAAACCATGCATCAGGAGGAATTCCGATGTCAATAAGTTCAATCTCGCCTGTGTATTCCCGTGCTGCGTTGGAGAGAAGCCCGACCTTCATCTTATGGAACGTGGCTGTCAGGTCAGCGCGGACAGAGCTATCAAAATCCCCGCCGTCAGGGTCAAAACCAGAAGGAACATCCACGGATATGATATATGCACTTGATGCATTTATCAGGTCAATTGCTGTTGATTCGGGTTCCTTTATTTTTCCCTTTATTCCTGTCCCGAAGATGCCGTCCACTATAATACCTGTGTTTTTTAACAGGGAGGGAAGTTGTGTTGAGTCCGTGACCTGATACAGGGGTATGGATGTTTTTTCAAGGGCATTCCAGTTGTGCCTTGCTTCCTGTGTTTTTATCTCCTCTTTTCTTCCGATAAGCAAAACAGTGACATCCATGCCTGAAAGATGCCTTGCAGTGACAAAAGCATCTCCCCCGTTGTTTCCCTTTCCTGCAATGATTGTGATTTTTACCCCATGTTTTTTTTCCTTTACAAGCCGTGCAACACCTGCCCCTGCATTTTCCATTAGCTGCAGGCTCTTTATCCCGAGATATTCACAGTTTTCATCGATTGCAGCCATGCGAGATGAGGTAATTGCATCCATAACAGGAATATCGGCATGTAAACACTTATAATTTGTTCAAGGAATGTTGGATGACAGCTATGGCGTCAATAAACCGTTGGATTG
>JACUTP010000253.1 GCA_014859785.1 Candidatus Methanoperedentaceae archaeon
CCTTTAATCCTCTTCAGCCTGAAGGTATTCTCCCTCTCCATCTCCTCAAGCCGAAGTATTATGAAATTCTGGGCTTCAATAAGTTCAGGAATTACCTTAAACTCAAGCGCATTAACCCGCCGCTTTGTCTTCTCGATATCATCAAGAAGCTTCTTCATCGTGGTCTCAATTTCTGCCGCAAGTATAATCTTTTCAACAAGAATCTCAAAAGAATCCACAGCCTCATCAATCCTCGAACTTGTACCTATAAGACCGTACCCGTGCTGGTCAAGTGTTTTATGCACGCTCGAAGCCTCGATCTTAGGAACCACAACACCCATAACATTCCTGCTCACAAGCTGGAGTTCAGGCGTATCCTTGAGTGCAAAAGCCGTGGACTTCACCACCACAGACCCTTCCACTGATTTGGCAATAGCAATCTTAAGGGATGCGAGGGCAAACTGCTCCTCAACCTCTTTCCTTATATCCTTTGCCTTCTCAAGTATCTCGAAAAGCTCAAGGATAAGCCCGTCACGCTTCATCTTGAGCAGCTTATGACCGCTCTGGCTGAGCTTGATTTTCTTCTTAAGCTCGATAAGTTCAGAGCGTGTGGGTTTGATATTATCCTTTATAGCCATACTACCTTACTCTTTTTTTCCTGCCCCGGCTTTCTTATGTGCAGGGTGGTATTTCTCAATATACCTGTTATCAATCCTGGTAAGCTGGGCTTCCGGCAGTTCAGCAAGCAGTTCCCAGCCAAGGTTCAGTGTTTCCTCGATATCCCTGTCCTCGTCCGTACCCTGCCTGACAAACCTGTCCTCGAACATATCGGCAAACTCAAGCAATTTCTTATCCCTTTCAGAAAGCGCATCCTTACCAACGATGGCAACAAGACCCCTGAGGTCGCGACCTTCTGCATAGGCAGCATATATCTGGTCAGAAACGGGCTTGTGGTCATCCCTTGTCCTTCCCTCACCAATACCCGAATTCATAAGCCTTGACAGTGAAGGCAGGACATTCACTGGCGGGTAGATACCTTTCCTGTGCAGTTCCCTTGAGATAACAATCTGCCCTTCCGTAATATATCCTGAAAGGTCAGGTATCGGATGTGTGATATCATCACCAGGCATTGACAGGATTGAGAACTGGGTAACAGAACCCTTCTTTCCTTTAACAACACCTGCACGCTCATACAATGATGCAAGGTCGGTGTACATATAACCGGGATAACCGCGGCGTCCAGGTACTTCTTCCCTTGCAGCGCCCATCTGGCGCAGTGCCTCGCAGTAGTTGGTGATATCAGTAAGGATAACAAGCACATGCATATCATGTTCGTATGCAAGATACTCAGCCGCAGTGAGTGCAAGCCTGGGCGTGATAAGCCTTTCAACAGCAGGATCATCTGCGAGGTTCAGGAACACAACAGCCCTCTCAAGGGCGCCAGTTCTCTCAAAATCCTGCATGAAATACTGTGATTCCTCGTTGGTGATACCCATTGCAGCAAATACTACTGCGAATTCCTG
>JACUTP010000067.1 GCA_014859785.1 Candidatus Methanoperedentaceae archaeon
TCATCAGAGTTTCCACTGTGAGGGAACTTTAAAACACGACAACACGCAGCGCTTAACGCCCTTACCCTGCACCATTACCTTAAATGTCTCACCCATTCCCATCATAAGGGTTTTTACCTGAAGCATCTTTTTCATATATTTTCCAGGCTCACTATTTTGAATACCTGCAAGGTATTTTTCAATACCCATACCCAGAAGGAAATGTGCCTGGTCTGTAAAACCGCATAGTTCCAGTCCGCTTTCCCTGCCCCATATATCTATTGCTGAGAAATTGACATGCGATGTTATATCCTGCTCCCCTATGTGCAGGTAAGGATTATCATTCGCAGTATGCCTGTAATAACACATAAGCGTCCCGTTGTTCCTGTGCCCTGCGTACAATTCCGGGGCAGGGTAACCGTAATCTATCGTAATGACATAACCCAGCTCCAGTGCCGAACCAGCATCATGAATCCATTTCAGGGTATCATGGTTAACCTCTGTCCTGTACCCTTCTGGCAAAACCACATCCTGCCGTTTAAAATAATCCCTGAGCTCATATGATGCCGGCTTTAACACCTCGACAAAACCATTATCATAATCCACGAATACTTCCATGAGTTCATCTTCCATGACAACACAATGGACAGGAAACGCATCCACAAGCTCATTTGAAAAAATAACCCCCTTTATACCTGAAAGTTCGTTTATGGATTCAAACCATTTTGCCTTTCCGCCAAGCCGTTTTTCCTGTTCTTCCCGCAACGCCGGGCTTTTTTCAACAATCCTGTAATCAAGGCAGCCGTACAGTTCATGGTTTGTTTCAAGATAGCTGAGGACATCACCTGACAGTAAACCATGCCCTGCACCCATTTCCACGACAGTGAACTCCCCCTCCCCCAGAAGATGCCAGATTTCCTCAACCTGTTTTCCTATCATTTCCCCGAATACGGAACTCACGTTTGAGCTTGTGTAAAAATCACCTTTTTTCCCAATCTTATCCTTTTTTGATGTGTAATATCCCAGGACAGGGTAATACAGCGCCATATCCATGAAATCACGGAATGACAGCATACCTTTTTGCCGGATTTTATCTATGATTATTTCGGATAATGCCATTGTCAGGATATTGCCCGGTTTGCTTAAACATCTTACGCAATTAATTTCATCCGGGCCACGGCAGGCCAGCCTTCAGTTTTTATATTAAATACGGTCCCAATCACAGGCGGGAAAAAGTGTAAATATCGTTATCCTTGACATTATTCCTGAGATCAAGTTTTGAAAATATATTCTTGTCAATTTTCTGTCCGGTTAACAGTCCTATATACATAAGGGATTTTACATGGTCGTCAGGGAGCAGTTTCCATGTCGGTTTCTCCACATAATAATCCAGCCCTTCCGTATAATCAACCATTTTCGACCCGACTTCCTCATTTATCCATTCAATCTCGATATAATATTTAATAACCTCAATAATGTTATTCCGTCCGACTTTTTCCAGTAAGAAATTTATCCAGTTAAGTAAGACAATAGAAGATTCAGCACTATTATCAAGATGTGTTAACTTTATTCCATTCTTGACCTGACCTTCCGGCTTTTTAACCTGGTTATCAGGTGAAGTATTGTTACCTTGCTGTGATTGCAGTTCAAGCATCGGGCTGATTTGTTCAAAAACCTTTCCTGAAACCTGTTCTACCAGGTTTTCTTCATTTAATGCAGCCGAGGTGGCTGTGGAATTCATCCTATCTTCAATTTCCCTGAATCTGTCATCAAATTCTTCTTTAAAGGAGGATAACATCCTGGGTGCATTTGCACTCAATGCAGCGATTTTTTTTTCGAGTTCCTCAACTTTCTCTGTGGTTCCGGGATTGTTCTCACCAACAAAGGGATTTATTGTACTGGAAACAACTTCATATAGCGACATGAGTTCAAGCTGGGTTTCATCTATTTTTTCCAGCCTGTCTTTAATTTCTTCAATATTTTGCCTGATTGAGGAAAGACCCCCGTCCATTTTATTTAATCTTATATCAAATTCTTTCACTGCTTCATCGTTCGCATCAATCTGAGCAGATTTTGAATTAATAATATCCTCTATTTTCTTAACCATATCCGTCTGGTTATTATCGGGATTGGTCTCAGCTCCTGCATACACTGACCCGGGACTGCCCGCATCCTCTGCTGTTTTTAACTTTTCATTTTTTTTAATAAGCGCCTTTTCAGGAATGGTTGATTTCCCTGGTTTGCCATGAAAGTTCTTAAACATGCTTTTTAAATTCAATTATATCACTTAATCTCAATTTCAGGTTTATAATTGTTGAAGTTACCTGTTATTAAACCTGATTCACAAAACATTCACAACTCTGTTTATGTTATGTACATCAATTCTACCTGTAATGTGATACATTATGAGAATAAAAACAGGAATTGAAGGATTTGACGGACTTGTGGAAGGCGGTTTGATTAAGGGAAGGCAGTACCTTTTAAGCGGATCGCCGGGCAGTGGAAAAACAACATTTGGCGTGCAGTTCCTTTCAACAGGCGCACTTTTTGACGAACCTGGAGCATACATTGCGCTGTCAGAAAGTATCGAAACGATTGTAGAAGATATGTCGCGTTATAATTTCAAGGTACGGGAACTGATAGATAAAAAGAAATTATTTTTCCTGGACATAGGTCCTAACAAGAACTACGGGGAATATAATGATATATGGACAGTCATAACGCCTGAACATGAGCAGCGTGCCACAGAATCACCCGAAGCCGCGGCTCCTTCCCCGGAATCGGTATTCAAGAGTGTTGAAACCCTGGTAAAACATACGGGTGTTAAGAGGTTGGTAATCGATTCGCTCTCTGCCATCAGGTTTACCGCACATAATCCTGCGCAGGAAGAAAGGTCTATCAGCAAGTTCATCCGCAACCTTAAAACTCTTGAGTGCACCACCATCCTCCTTTCCGAGCTTACCAAGCCGGATTCCTATACGATAGAGCAGTTTGCCTCACATGGAGTCATATTCCTCCATAATTTCATGGACAATAATGACCGTATGACAAGGGCATTACAAATAATCAAAATGCGCGGTACAAAACATGATTGTGATATGCGCACTCTTGAATTCACACCCAGAGGCATCAGGGTGGGAAACCCTGTAAGGGCATGAGTTTCAGGGGGCAGGAATCATTACCGAAAACAAACAAGCTGAAAAGCACACTGAACTGGTAGATAAGATATACCGGTTAGGGTATGAGGTAGGGTATAATAATCATTCCGAGATCGGCTGGGTACTGAGGGAAAAGTCAATTATTTTAAAAGAAGCTTCGGAACTATTGATTGAATCTCCTGAAGATTACTATAACGAAGGTAAGGCAGAAGGAAAGTTAAACCGTGAAAAAGGATTCGGCGGGACAGGAAAAACCGTGATTGAGACCAAATCGCCGGTAGAGGTTACTGGTCCTGGAAAGATAGATAATCCTGGATATGGTAATATAAGAGCTGATAGAATAGCGCTTCTTCTTCCCCATAATAAACTCAATGAACTTCCGAAGATGGTTAATAAAATCCGTGTAACCGGGATTCCGCAACTCCTTAAGGGAATCAAGCATTTGCGCAGGAAATAATTATAAAGATTTCACACTTTATTCACAAGTTGTTTTATTTATTACCCATGACTATGAAAATACAATTTAAAACCTGATCACCGGTGATATTATGTCCGCAGCAATTAGATTGATAGCATTCACAGGCGCATTCCTGTTATTGTTACCTTCATCAAACGCAAATCCTTCAAAAGATATGGCAGAAATTAATGTTTTGATAGTGCCATTTATCTCCCATATCCTGGGTATAATCGGTTCCGTTTACCTGGCAACCCAATTATATACGATGGCTGAAAGGGCTTCAAGAACCTGGAAATACCTGGGCCTGTCAATAGTATTGTTTTCCTTATGGAATATAATTATGGCTTTAAACATTATGTTCAGGGTACTTTATAATGAAAGTGTTACCTTTTTGAATACTTCCTATAATACTATTTACTTTATCAAAGTAATTGACCCTGTCCTGGTAGCTGTCACATTCTTTGTATTTTTTTACGGAATGCGAAAAGTTGCTGATGAGATGCATCGTAAACCCTGGGCAGTATTCAGTAAGGAGGATTCTAATGAGTGAAGAGTTCTTTGTAATCCTGAATACATTTTCTTCTATAGTGGTAATAATTTGCAGCGTTTTATCTTTAAAGTTCGTTGAAAATATCGCCCGGGAGTTCAAGGGGTTAAAACCAGTGGATACCATGTGGAAATATTTCATGATTCTGATTAACCTGTTCATATTACTTGGAGTTTTAAGGGCAGTATTGTCCGTAGGGTCAGTTAATTATGAAACATTCCAGCCGATTTATGATGCATTATTATCAATAATTTTGATATTTTATTTTATGTTCACAATACTATTATCATCATCAATAGGGGAGATAATCGAGTAATATGGGTAAAGTATTATCTGAAGAAGAACGCAGGCATTTGCTTGAAAAGCTTGACAGTAAGATAGTTGCCACCCGTTTCATGACACTGAAGTACATTTCCTCGACTATAAACCTTGAAAAGGTAGACTTTGCCAGGATGGATCTGGAAATTCCGGAATTCACCAAGAGCCTGATAAGAATTATCGAGCATCTTGCAATGAAAGATAAGGAGGAAATGGTTAAGAATGAGGCGAGCATATGCCTTGAGAACCTTAAGAAGAAGATTGATCCTACATTGATGCGCGATGTGCCCATATGCGTTTCATGTGGTGAGAGACTGGTTGTATCTTACAGGTTTTGCACCAGATGCGGAGCGAATACCAGTGGTCAAAAATGGCTCGGTACTTACAAGACTTGTGAAAAATGCCAGTCCCCAATTGATTCGAAATGGAATAATTGTTCAAACTGTGGTAACCAGCTCATACAGAAAACGGAAGGTCCGAAAGTTTGTCAGTTCTGCAAGAATAAAATCGACCCCAAATGGATAATGTGTCCTTTTTGTGGTTCTAAACTCAAACTTATTGCAGGGAATTAAATTAATATCATGGATATGGAATGAGACACTCTTTTAATTGTAATTAGATGCATTTTCTGTATTGTTTTGATTTCAAGGAAAGGACAAAACCACATAGTATTAATCCTTCAAATGCAATCACAATAAGCATGTATGATAATGAAGATTTATAGAAATATATTGCAAGGCAGGTTCCTACTATCATAGCAACAGGAAGCAGGAAACTGAGAAAATTTACATCTTTTGAAACCATGATCCCTGTAAGATTTGTTTCTCAATGATAAAACCCCGTGTGTGAAAACGAGTGGTAATGAATAATATCTTACTCTGGTGAAAAACACATTACTGTCCTGTTCACTCACATGTTTCTCACACCTTTGTTTATATTCAGGTGAATTCGTATTTAGATTAATAACATTAAGAGGATTGTTGTATGTCTATTCGAAAAAATATCTCATTAGAAAAAAATCACCTGGATAAATTGGATCCCTTAATTACAAAAAATAAGGGTAATTTCAGTGCGGCTATCCGTGAAATAATTGACCTGATCGATACAATGTTAAACAATCCCGATGATGTCAGCAAGGTAATAGACGGATTAAAAACAGATTATAATTTCACTGAGACTATTATGTACTGGCTTATCAAACAGGCGCGCGGTAAACTCATTGAACAGGAAGTACTTGATAATATAATAGATCCGGCAAAAATAGTATTAATTTCGGATCTTGAAAAATACCTGGATGACATGACAAACGGAGGAAACTGGCAGACCAGCATCAAGATGGATAATTATGACAATAACATCATTCCTTCAGGTGTAAATGTTATTCTTACAGGACATAGCGTTTACAAAATGGAATTTTTAGGGGGTATAATCTCATCTTTCCTGGTCACGCATAAAAAACAGGAAATTGTTTCCTTAAAAAGGGAGGCAAATAAATTAATAGTAGGCTTCAAACAACAGCATAATACAAATCTTGCAAAGCAATCACTTGTCAGGTATTTTGGATACATGGAAGATATCCTGCTTGAAGTATCTAAAAATTTTGAGTTCTGGAAGTGTATTGCGAACCTGTACAGGCAAACTAATTATAATATGGTTGTTATTCCTAAAAAATATTATAATGAATTATTGACAGGAACAGGGGTGCCTGGCTGCCTTACAGCACCCATAGAAGCCATACACAGGATTCCTGTCAAGGATATCCCCCTGGAAAAGCTAATCCTTACTATGAAATCTGTTTATGAACATATGGGGATTGTGGAACGGATTGATATGGACGAAAACACTTTGAATATATATCATGGTTATTCGGATCCCCGTGCAATTGAAACAATAGAAAAACTCTTGCTGGGTGTGCTTGATGCCCATGGAACGAGATATGAATCATGCTGCTCAGAAAACCTGATTGTGCTGAGCCGGGCAAACACACCTGTGAAGGAAGAAATGTCCCGTTCCTTCAATGTGCAGAGAGTTTAGCCTGAGCTTTGCGATTTTAATTATAATTTACCCGCAATATAGGTATGTGGGGAGAGAATTATATCCGGTTGGTAACTATCATCATCATTATCATACTTTAGAAAACTATATAAATATAAAACAAGATAGTTACATCTAAATTGGTGAGTTTGAAATTAAGCCCGGTGGAATTATCATGATAAGAAAAAATGTTTCAATAAGCAATACGCACTTGAAGCTCCTTGACCCTTTGCTAAAAAAACACGAGGGTAACATGTCAGCAGCAATCAGGGACATAATAGACTTTGTTGGTTTCGTTAATGAAAATGTAGGCTGCCTTGATTCTGCGAAAGAACTTTTAACGAAAAAGAACCACGCAAAGGAAGTCATAACCAACCGGGTTTATGGCATAACTATACCGCTTACAATGTTCAGGTGGTTTTTGAACAGCAGGAACTCATTGTTTCCAATAGCTGATGAAGTATTACAACTATTCCAGTCACACAAAACCGACATATATGATATTAATAGAATAGATAAGATAATTAATGAGGAACTGTCTTGCCTTAACTGGCCGGTTTCTGTTACTGTAGGTAATGACGGTGGAAATATCTCATTCCAGATATCAGGCACTGATTCTGAAATTAATTTGTTCAGCGCTATTCTGATTTCGTCTTATTGTGCAAGCCATTCCAGACCCCTGAAAATCGTTGAGAATTTAATATACCCGGCATCTGTTTATATGCAATTTTCCGAAGCGTCAAGCAGGGAAGAAGCATTCGAAATAGCAGAAAGATATTTTTCAGGTATAAAAGTTAATACCGGTACATATCTTAACAACTGCATGTCACAAGAACCAGCAGAAAATATGGAGTACTGGAAAAATATTTTCCGACATATAGACGTAACAACTGCATGTCACATCCATACGTGTTATCAGGAAGATAATGAATTATTTTAAACACATTAATGAACAAAATCAAAGCGGGGATGATTTGTTATAAAACAGGTTATTAAGAAAAAGGAAAAAAATGCTGGAAATGCTGGTTTATCTGCTATCATAACAGAAGACATTCCGGAAATCCATAACATGTCAACCGCGATACCTGCACTTGACCGTAATTTCGGCGGCGGTTTACCATCCGGTTCATTAGTATATATACGGGCTGATGTAGAAGCTATGGCAGAAGTTTTTTTATACCAGTTCACACAGGCTCGCAAAACCTATTATTTTGCAAACGAGAGAAAACCAAAGCACATATATAATGACATCCGGAATCTGGGTTTTGATACCAGCCATATTATATTCATGGACCTGCATAGTGAATATCACTTAACGCCGGGCGGGGATGCAGTAAATAATCTCGGGGACGAACTACAGGATTCCAAAATAGTGGAATATACAGAGTACAGCATTAAAAAAATAATGGAAGAACAGGAGGAAGATATAAATATTGTTATCGACTCGTTTTCTTTTTTCCTTAACCTGAATATTAATCCCGGGTTACTTAAGAGGTTTATATATACTATTTACGAGACTACAAAAAACCTTAATTGCTTAACGTTCCTGTACGGTATCAAAGGCTTGAATAAGGGTGGAATGGAGACGGAAATATTAAATTCAAGTGATGTAATATTCGATATCGAACTTAAAAAGAGCGGTCAAATTATTAACAAGTACTTATCAATACCTAAAATAAGGCGTAAACACCCGATGAACGAAATGATAAAATTCAAGATCGAAAATGGTATCAAGATGGATACGAGCCAGGATATTGCTTAAAAATCATGATGGAAATACGCACCAAGGAAGGCAGATTACTTTTACCCCGATATCCTCAGAAAAAACTGGAGTATTTACCTTGCTTTTTTCTTGCGCCAGATGGGGGCAAGCACCCATGTGATGGAGGAAATATCCCGTCTAAGCTTTGCGATTTTAATTATAATTTACCCACAATATACTATTTTTCATGTGAATAATTTAATCCAAAATAAGCCTTTTTATTTGTTTAAAATGGAAAAGTATTTATATGAGTTTAAATCGTATTTAAAGGCGTAATACAAATTTGTAGAGCAAAAAATAAGTTGAAAATCTTTATAATTTTAAAAGAGATTCAGTCTTACTTCGTTCCCAATCCTCGATCGAAAAAGAATACGCTGATAAGATTGGAGATTATCCCCTCATATCGATTTTGAAAACTCAAATATTCATGTGCA
>JACUTP010000254.1 GCA_014859785.1 Candidatus Methanoperedentaceae archaeon
ACTCCACAGTAATATTAATATACTACTTATTACTCATAGTAATACACACATTATGTTCATTCCAACTTCCGAAGACCTCAAGAAAATGAGGCATGAAATGAACCTGACCCAGAATGAACTCGCCTCCCGCGCCGGCGTGAGCCAGCCGTTGATTGCGCGCATCGAAGCAGGAGATGTTGACCCCCGCCTCTCGACAATGCGCAAGATATTTAACGCTTTTGATGATGCGAGGAAAGAGCGGCTTGAAGTCAGGAAAATTATGCATGCACCTGTGATACATACGAGTTCTGACCATTCAGTAGAAGAGGCTGCAAGGATTCTGGAGGAACACGGTTTTTCCCAGATGCCTGTTATTGACAGGGGTGTGCCTGTAGGAAGCATTTCAACCGACAGTATTGTTCATTCCATGACAGACCAGGATTTAAAGAAAGTCTCGAATCTTCCTGTCAGGGAAATCATGGATGAATCGTTCCCGACGGTTTCACCGGGTACGGATGCGAATTCTGTTTCGAGACTGGTGGAACAGCACCCTGCTGTCCTGGTGCTTGAGATGGGGAAAGTGGTGGGTGTGGTGACAAAGCACGATATAATGAAGCTGCTCAGGGGATAGATACTTATTAATGTAACACTATTATATTATGTCCGGCCTACGAACCGGACCAATCGTGTTGCTAGGTCCTTGCGCAAGAACGGCACTGCCAGTCTATGACCGTACAGACAACCCCAATGCGGTACACGCGATAATGCCTGATACGAGGGTATTTACGGTGACGGACAACGGCAAAAGCCAGTGGTTGAAGTCACTGGGTTAGTATTAGGCTACAGCAACTTCCACTTATCCAGAGTTTTCACAGAGCAGAGACTTTTATTAACACAAAAACCAATAGGGATATGGTGAGACAAATGCCATTTGTTAAGATTATCGATACCGTGGGCTCATCCCCAAAAAGCTGGGAAGATGCTGCGAAAAACGCTGTTGAGGATGCAAAGAAACTCCCGATATTCAAGTCAAAGGGAAATATCACGAAAGCCACTATAAAGGATTTTGATATTAAGATAGAGAATAATGAAATAACGGCGTTCCTGTGCAGGGTGGAGATGTTCCTTGAGTGACGGGAGACTGAATGCCAGATGATATAGATGATGATGAACTTGAAGCAATGCTTGAGCGCCAGCCGACTGCAAGGGAAGCCACGGTTGCCGAACATGAACTCAGGGTTAAGGCGCTTGACCATCCCCTCAGGCGCAGGATGATAAAAGCAATCGGGGTTTTCGGGAAGAAAAGGGACGAGCTTAAGAAAGAACTTGGAGTGAGTGATACGCTCCTGGATTTCCAGAAGGACTTTTTGGTCAGGGGCGAGTTCCTGGAAGTGGAGGGTGATACTTTCAAGCTTACCGATATGGGGCTTGCGCTGTTATCGAATATTTGAGATGTATTCATCGTTTATATAATATAGGGATATTGATAAAACCAGGTTTGTTTCAAAAAGATGGATCAGGG
>JACUTP010000068.1 GCA_014859785.1 Candidatus Methanoperedentaceae archaeon
CAGGATTACAAAAGATTAATTACCTGTACGTTTATTTTTGTGATAAACTTAAGAAAAACAATATAATTATGCTTGTACTTGGTTCTGACGACATTAAAAAAGCGGCGCACATCATAAAATCCGGCGGAACGGTTGCTTTTCCTACAGAAACGGTTTACGGGTTGGGAGCGGATGCCTTAAACCCTTTTGCTGTTGAAAAAATATTTAAGGCAAAAAACCGCCCGCCTGACAATCCCTTAATCGTGCATGTTTCATCAAAGGAAATGCTAAACAGGGTGGTAAAGGATATTCCTGAGACGGGAAACATGCTGATTGATGCGTTCTGGCCAGGCCCACTCACACTTATACTGAATCGCAGGGATGTTGTACCTGATATAACAACAGGCGGACTTGATACTGTTGCAGTAAGGATGCCGCACCATGATATTGCCCTTTCCCTTATCAAAGAATCAAATGTGCCCATTGCCGCCCCGAGTGCAAACATCTCAGGCAGACCGAGTCCTACAAAAGCAGGGCATGTAATAAAAGACATGGATGGAAGGATTGATGCCATAATTAAGGGGGAGGACAGCAGAATCGGGATGGAATCCACGGTTATTGACCTTACCGTTACTCCGCCTGCTCTCCTGCGTCCCGGGGGACTTAGCCTTGAAGAGATAACAGGGTGTATAGGCGAAGTTGAAACCGGGAAGGGGTCGGGTAAATCCCCTGGTATGAGGTACACGCACTACTCTCCTGAAACAAAACTCGTGCTTGTCGAGGGTGAAACCAGCCGTGTGCTTTCCAGGATATGCAGGCTTGTTAATGATTACCGGCAGCAGGGACAAAAAGTAGGTGTAATTGTTACAAGAGAAAGTTCCGGGCAAATAGACTGTGATGCAAAATTCATAATAGGGAGTGCAAACAACCTGAAAGAGGTCGCAGGACGGCTCTTTTCAGGACTGCGTTTCCTGGATGAAGCTGGTGTTGATATTGGAATCGTGGAGGGTGTTTTTCCTGAAGTAAGGGAGGGGAGGGCAATAATGAACAGGCTCAGGAAAGCGGCAGGAGAAAATATCGTTTACAGTACCTGATTGTAATTTTTTATAAAAATCGCGGGAAACGAGGAACTTATTTATTTAATCATAATTATTAATAATCTATCATAAACGAGGTGCATGGATGCTACTTAAAAACCCCGCAGGAGAAATGCCAATAGTAAGCGAGTCAGCTTATGTATCGGATTCAACAGTAATCATCGGAAATGTAAAAATCGGAGAGCGGGTCTACATAGCCCCGAATGCCACCATCCGGGCAGATGAGCCCGGTTCAAGGATAATAATAGGCAGTGGCTGCAACATACAGGATAATGTTGTGATACATGGTCTTCAGGATTCGACGGTTTTAGTCGGGGATAAAACATCACTGTCACACGGCTGTATTGTACATGGTCCGTGTGCAATAGGTAATAACTGCTTCATCGGGTTTGGTTCGGTGGTTTTTAATTGTGTGGTAGGAAATGAATGTGTTGTTCTGCACAGGGCACTTGTAAAGGATGTAAAAATTCCTGACCAGAGGGTCGTAAAAGACGGTATGGTCGTAAATGAACAGGAAAATGCTGATAAACTGGGTAAGGTCACAAGAGAGCTGATAGATTTTGCAACAAGGGTTGTAGCTACAAATATTGTACTATCAGAATCTTATTCGAAAAATAACCCATAATTTAATTAAGAATACTGCCAAGTAGGAGCACTATTATGGCAAAGGTAAAACTCACTGACACGACACTGCGGGATGCACACCAGTCCCTCATTGCCACGAGGATGAGAACGCGGGACATGCTTCCCATTGCAGAGAAACTTGATGAGGTGGGTTTTTACTCGCTGGAAGTATGGGGCGGCGCAACATTCGACTCATCCATCAGGTACCTGAACGAAGACCCCTGGGACAGGCTCAGGGCACTGAAAAGCGCTATCAAGAAAACCCCGCTCCAGATGCTGCTTCGGGGGCAGAACCTTGTGGGTTACAGGCATTATCCCGACGACATCGTTTCGAAATTCGTTGAGCATGCAGCAGAATCAGGGATTGACATTTTCAGGATTTTCGATGCTGTGAACGATATACGAAACATGGAAGTTTCAATAAAGACGGCTATCCGCGTGGGTACCCATGTTCAGGGTACGGTTTGCTACACAATCAGTCCTGTACATACCATCCCGGCGTATGTCATGATGGCAAAGGAACTGGAAGAGATGGGCTGTGATTCATTGTGCATCAAGGATATGGCAGGGCTTATCTCACCACAGGCTGCCTATGACCTTGTAAGCGCCCTCAAAAATGAAATAAGCATCCCGATTGACCTTCACAGCCACTGCACAAGCGGGATGGCGCCGATGAGCTACCTTTTCGCGGCAGAAGCGGGAGTGGATATTCTTGATACTGCAATGTCACCGTTTGCCTGGGGCACATCACAGCCGCCAACAGAATCCATGGTAGCTGCACTCCAGGGAACGGCGTACGATACCGGGCTTGACCTTATTCTGCTAACTGAAATCAAGAAATATTTTAAGGAACTAAAGGAAAAATACCGTGGAATCCTTGACCCGATTTCCGAGACGATTGATACCGATGTCCTGAAGTACCAGATTCCGGGAGGAATGCTCTCAAACCTCGTATCCCAGTTAAAGGAGCAAAACGCACTTGACAGGTACGAGGACGTGCTTGCCGAGATGCCAAAAGTCAGGGAAGAGCTGGGTTATCCTCCACTTGTCACCCCGACAAGCCAGATAGTAGGTACACAGGCTGTAATGAACGTCCTGGTGGGTGAGCGTTATAAGGTCGTACCAAAAGAAGTGAAAGATTATGCAAAGGGATTGTACGGTAAAACACCTGCACCCATAAGCGATGAAATCCTCTTGAAAATCCTCGGTAACGAGGAACCCATTACCTGCCGTCCGGCTGACCTGTTGGAGCCTGAACTCGATAAGGTGACAAAAGAGGCTGAAGAACTGGGAATTGTCAGGAAACCCGAAGATATACTTACCTATGCCATTTATCCTGCAATAGCCCCGAAGTTCCTGAAAGGAGAAATTAAAGAAGAGGTGCTTTTACAGCCAAGAACACAGGAACCGGCATCTTCACATATGCCAACACAATTCAAGGTGGAAGTTGACGGCGACCTGTTTGATGTGAAAATCGTCTCAGCAGGCGGCGAGATGTCAGTCAACAGGGCATCTGAGATACCAGAAGACATCGACGGTGCAGTTACAGCAAGCATGCAGGGAATGGTTCTTAAGATAAAGGTCAAGAAAGGTGATATTGTTGCTAAGGACGATGTTGTGCTGGTTCTTGAAGCGATGAAGATGGAGAATAATGTCCATGCAACCCATGAAGGTACGGTAAAGGAAATCCTGGTTCAGGAAGGCAGCACTGTCAGTGCAGGTGATGCGTTAATCGTGATTGGTTAGATATGTTCAAAAAAATATTGATTGCCAACAGGGGAGAAATCGCAATCCGGATAATGCGTGCGTGCCGGGAGCTTGAAATAAATACGGTTGCCGTGTATTCAGAACCGGATAAGAACGCCCTGTTTGCCAAATACGCAGATGAGGCTTACCATATAGGTCCTGCCGCGGCAAGTGAAAGTTACCTGAATATCGACAGGATACTTGAAGTGGCGCATGAAACAGGCTCAGAAGCCATTCATCCCGGTTACGGTTTCCTTGCAGAGAACCCGGGTTTTGCAAGGCGGTGTGAGAGAGAGGGTATTGTATTCATAGGACCGCATGCTGAAGCGATAGAGGGTATGGGCAGTAAGATTGCTTCCAAGGAGGTAATGAAGGCTGCAGGAATCCCTGTCATACCAGGAAGCGATGAAGGTATCGATGACCTGGATAAAGCGGTCGGGATGGCAGACGAAATAGGGTATCCGGTGATTGTAAAATCTTCAGCCGGCGGCGGTGGTATAGGTATGAAGGTTGTCAGGGAAAAAGATGAACTCATACATACAATCGAATCCACGAAAAGGGTTGCAAAATCGGCATTCGGGGATGCAACCGTGTTTATCGAGAAATACCTTGAGGAACCGCGCCATATAGAGTTCCAGATTCTTGCTGATTCATTCGGAAATATAATCCATCTATGTGACCGTGAGTGTTCCATCCAGAGAAGACACCAGAAACTTATCGAGGAGTCGCCATCCCCTGTAATGACACCCTGGCTGATGGAAAGAATGGGGGCAGATGCCGTAAAGGCAGCAAAAGCCATCAACTACACCAATGCAGGCACTGTTGAGTTCCTGTATTCAAAAGGTGATTATTATTTCCTTGAAATGAATACCAGGCTTCAGGTTGAACACCCGATTACTGAAGAGGTAACAGGCGTTTCAATTGTAAAGGAACAGTTAAGGATAGCATCAGGTGAAAAATTAAGGTACAGACAGGAAGATATCGTGCAGAGAGGATGGGCAATCGAATGCCGTATCAATGCAGAAGACCCGCTGAATAACTTCACGCCATCCCCGGGAAAGCTTCGAAGATACCGTTCTCCGGGCGGGCCTGGTGTCAGGGTGGACAGCGGCGTGCATACGGGTTATACCATAACGCCATACTACGATTCCCTTATTTCAAAACTTACAGTATGGGCAAGGGACAGGGACGAAGCCATCAACAGGATGAAACGTGCACTGTATGAGTATATCATTGTCGGTGTGAAAACAAACATCCCGTTTCACAAAGCTGTTATGAATAACGAGTTTTTCAGGAAGGGAGAGCTTACCACACATTTCATAGAAGACCACAATATCATTGCAGATGTCGCAAAGGTTGTTGAAGCTGATAAGGAAAAAGGGGCGACACTTGCTTCCGCAATCGGGGTTGAGGATAAGAAGGTTGCTGCAATAACGGCTGCCGTGGGTGCGTATATCCACGGTGAAAAAACAGTTGGAAAGGATGACCACAAAAGATAAGATACTTGGAAAACTTATTTCCAATAATGGAAAACCAGTTTCAGGCGAAAAGCTTGCCAGTGAACTTTCGGTTTCAAGGGCTGCTGTCTGGAAGCATATCAAGGCATTGAGAATTGAAGGGTACATGATTGATTCCTCAACCAACAGGGGTTATTCACTGGCAGGGGCACCTGACCTGTTGATACCTTCTGAAATCAAAACAGGACTCAAGACCGGTATAATCGGGAAAGGGATTCATTATTTCAGGGAAACCGAAAGCACGAACAACATGGCACGTGAAATAGCACATTCTGTTGAGGAGGGAACTGTTGTTATTGCCGAATCGCAAAGTGGTGGCAGGGGTCGTATCGGGAGGAAATGGCTGTCTCCCGAAGGCGGAATATGGCTATCCATAATACTGAAACCAAAAATCCAGCCGTTACATGCTGCACGCATCACGCTTACAGCAGGGCTTGCAGTTGCAAGAACAATACAGGGTTTTGGTCTTGAAGCAGGAATAAAATGGCCAAATGATATCCTGATTAAAGGGAAAAAAGTATGCGGCATCCTTACTGAAATGGAAGCAGAGCTTGACAGGATAGATTACTGTGTTGTGGGTATCGGTATTGATGCCAATGTTGATACCGAACTGTTCCCAGGGGAAATCAGGGAAACTTCAACGTCACTTAAAAAAGAACTCGGACACACAGTAAACCGAAACGAGTTCGTCCGCAGGTTACTTGAGGAGTTTGAGAAGGAATATCTTAAATTCCAGGGTGGCGACTTTTCATCTATTCTTGAGGAGTGGAGAAACCTGTCAGAAACCATAGGGGAGAATGTGAAGGTTACAACCGGTTCAAGGACAATTTACGGTGAGGCAATCGGTGTGGATAATGACGGGGCGTTGATACTTGAAACACATGACGGCAAACTTGAAAAAATTGTAGCAGGGACATGCGAGCACTTAAGGAAAATATGATTATGCACGAAGAATTGAAAGAACGCCTGAGACAGGTTGAAAACAACTATAATGCAAAAGAGTTCCGGGATGTTGTAAACCATATCAAGGAACACAGGATAAACGATGACCTGTTTCTTGAACAAGTCGAGCGCATAAGGCAGGAGAGGTTTGAGAAGAGACACTCATTTACGTTTAATATCCTTTTCGGGAACATACTGTGGTTGATTATTACACTTGCTGCAATTGTTCTTGTCATAAGGATGAATACGGATATGGTATTTTACGCAGGTACGCTGGTACTTATGACAACACTTCACCCGCTTTCACATTATGCTGCTGGCAGATTGCTGGATATTGGTTTCACGCATTACTACCTGGACGGTCCAGCAAAAGTTGAGCCAACGCTGAAAATAGATTATTTCTCATACCTGAAAGCATCAGGAAGGAAAAGGGCTGTTATGCATGTTTCAGGTGTTATCGGGACAGCAACAGCACCGCTTGTTGTTTCGGGTATTGCCATATTAATGGGTGCTGGTGAAGTTGCTATGAATCTTTTAATATTCTTCATGGTGCTTGTTGTTTTTGAACTTCTGACATCCACGAAAACCGGGGATTTGATGCGTGCAAAGCGGGAGTACGGGTACAGGTGAAATGTCAGGTGAAATGTACAGTTAAATGTACAGGCGAAATGTAAAAAAGCCAGCCAGGAATCTCCAGTGTGTCCTGAAATCATTGCCAGTTTCCTGTGCGTTATAAAAATAAAAGGAAACTAAATCCCTGTCCTGTACCTCAGTATGGCAGCAATTCCGCCAAAAGCTGTCATAAGCTGCTGTCCTTCCTCAAAATCGTTCGAGATAAATTCAATTTTCGTTCCCGTCTCATCCGCAATGTCAGACAGTTCATCCACAATATCCACAGATTCCGTAATCTTGAGACTGCCTCCACATGAAGTACAGTTCCCTGGCTGGTAATCCTCGTCACCGGGTTTTCTGACAACTGTCTTTTTCTCCTCATAACCGCACGCACTGCAATTAATAGCAAGACGGAGTAGTCTCAGGTCTTCTGAAAGCAAAAGAGTATCAACCGCACCCATCTTCAGGTTTTCCCTGACCTGTTTTTCCCCGTACGAAGCAAGACCGGAATCATTCACCAGTTCCTTCATGAACCGCTCCATTATCCTCTTTTCCCTGACAACATCAATACCGGAAAGGGTATCACCTGCCTTATCGAAAAGCTCGGACAGTCCTGACTCATCGGTATATGCTACATCATATAACCCTATTATCTTTTTCTGGAGTTCATGGTGAAGATGCTCTCCGCGTTCGAATTCTTCTTTCGTGGGTGACGGACCCCCAATCAAAACTCCCTCAAAATCTTTATGGTCAATTTCAAGGAAAACCTTATTTGCAGTCTCAGCGATTCGATTATAAAATTCATTGATGGCAATAAGACGAAGCTGCTGGAACCTCTGTGCGCTCTGCCCGCCTTTTCGCTGTTTGCCAGGTACGTTTGAGGTAAGATGCGCCATACTCTCGATATGTTTTCCCCGAAGAAGCCCGACTGTCGCCTCGCGCCTGTCAAGAACAAGGAGCCCATAGGTCTTTTTATCATGCAGCATCTCCTCAAGCGGAGTGAGGAGGAAGGAAGAATCGCAGTGGTACTTGTAGGAAACCAGGGCTTCCGGCGGTTCGATTATATATGTCTGCAATTCTGTTTTATTTGCACCGACATCCACAGCACCGCAAAAAATAACAACGCCGTTAACAGGCGCTTTTGGAATCAGCCTCAGCCTTGAAAGCAGTGATTCTATTGCGCTCAGGACGTTCTGCCTTGTCACGCGGGACTTGATGTTAGATGCCTGCCCTGATTCTTCCCTGAGCTGGCTTGTAATATCAGATATCTGCTTATCATGCGGGATGTACAGTGATATGAGTTCCGTGCCTCTGCCGCGTTTATCACGGAGTGCTTCAAGTGTCTTTTTGAATTCGTATTTCTTATGAGCGTCTGATTCTGCCATTGAATTTAGCACCTTTAAAAAACCGGGGATTTCTGTTCATACATGATAGGATAGATAATAAATGTTGAGTAACAGGTTTATCGATTCAATTTTCTTCAATTCTTGCGCCTTCATTCCTCGCCTTTGTGATAAAAACATCTCCTTCCCCGCCAAGAAACTCAACTGCCGCGCGCCTGAGGTTTTCCATATCCTCACCAAATGCATAAACCGCCGGACCGAATGAACTCATGCCAGCACCGTACGCACCTGCATCACGCAGAGCCTGCGCAAGCTTTGCGGATTCAGGCTGGAGTTCCACTTCACTTTTCTTGAATCCGACATCCTGTATGGAATTGATGCCTTTCCCGAATGTTTCCATATCCTCTTCCACAAGCGCCGGAAGAAGCTGCATCAGGATTATATGCGAGAGCTTCCGGACATCAGCCAGGGGAACAGGACATTCCTTCTGGAAAATGTTTACTTCCTTTTCGCTGGATGCACCTTTGCGCCCGGGCACTGCAACCAGTATATCCCATCCAGGAAAATCCCTCCTCAATAGAACAGGAGCAGGTGCAAGGTTACTTGCTGCCGAGGGAAGGAAGGCTTTTTTCTCGCTGAATTTATGACCCCCGTCAAGTATGAAACCGCCCTGTTCAAATGCCGCAGCGCCAATCCCGCTTGTCCCGCCCCGTCCTGCTTTTGCAGCAACCTCATACACACCCATACCAAGCCCGTACAACCTGTTAACAGCCATGCCTGCTGCAAGGGCAGCCTG
>JACUTP010000069.1 GCA_014859785.1 Candidatus Methanoperedentaceae archaeon
ACCAGGGAAGCTGTCATGCCAGTTTGTGTGGGGTGATAGGAATGGAAAGCTGTAAGATATGTAATGGTGACCAGGATTCAAAATATTTTGAAGGCTATAATATATGCACCGGATGCGCCGACCTCATGGAAGACCTGATGAGTGAATATTTCCTGAGGACGCTGAAATTCGATAAAGAAAGTCCAGGCAAGGGATTTCTCAGGCACCTGCAGAATGGCAGGCATTTCACAAGTAACTATGTGCGGATTCGAAGACACCAGAAGCGCCATCTCAGGCATATGGAAGAACATGTGCTCGATGAAATAGAAAAGGGTGCGGAAGGCGGAAAACAGAGATACCTTGACAGGTTGCGGCAGACCATCAACTGGCTTGAGAAGTGTCCTGAGTTCTATAACTACTATTTCAAGGAATACTATGTATGCCCTGAATGCAAAGCTTCAATATTCGACCATTACGGCAAACATGAATCAGGTGACTGGCTGATGATAACGTGCGACAGGTGCAACACGGTAATCAAGAAGTATTTCTCACCCAAATTCACAAGTTAAATTAAAAGAGTTCGCGGGGGAAAGTGGACGTATGCCTTCGGGCATACGTTCTTCATTTAATTTAGTTACGGGATAATCGCATACAGATATGTCGTTTTTTACAGGGTTTCGTTTGTCATCTATTTCTGTGAGCAGAAGTTAAGTCAATAACTAACTCTTACTAACCCACCCTTCATTAAATAAATTGGAATTTCAATTCAATACTTTCCTGATTTTTTCAGATGCCTTTTCCACCCCGACCAGAATTAACCCGAGACTGGCACCAGGTTCGGTCATTGTTATAAGTAATGCTTTTGATCCGGCACCCGTTACAATAAGTTTACCTTCTGTTGCTTCGACAACCACCCTGTCAGGAATACCCCTGCCCAGTTCGGTTGATGTGGTTTCAGCCGCACCGAGCATTGTGGCAGACATAGCGGCAAAAATTTCCGCATGGTTTCCGTTTTTTTCGGGGATTTTTGAATATAAAACGACACCATCCCTACCTGCCACTGCCGATGCCTCGATACCTCCAATTTTATGGATATCGTTTAAGATTTTATCAAATAAAACTGCTTCTGTAATTCCCACCAACTCCAGAATTTTATTATTATGCTCATAACTATTCCAACCTGCAATAACCTTAATTGTTTATTGGAATATAAACTTTTGCTAAAATATAAGTATATTGCTAAAATTGAACATTATTTTAAATATGTAACTATATATGTAGGAAATATCTATTATCTATAAAGGATATTACACATATATACTTAATGGAGACTAAAGAAAATGGCAGAAAACGAGGACTTTCATGAGCTCATGCGTCTTGCAGTGTGCTCTGAACTGCGAAAGAATATAATGGTATATTTGAATGACGGGGAAAAATCCCTTAAGGAGATGCGTGAGGAGATGAATGTAAGCTCTACAACAGCAATACATGCACTGAAGGATCTTGAAAAGAGCAACTTAACATTCCAGGACCAGGATAAAAAATACGCCCTCACAAATATCGGAAAAATCATGGCATTGAAACTGGTGGATTTTAGCGATGCATCCCTGGTCTTAAAAAAGCATGAAAAGTTCTGGCTTGAGCACGACATGAGCGGAATACCGGTGCATCTCATGAGAAAGATTGGGTGGCTTGAAGACTCTGTGCTGTTTACAGATACCGAGATCGATATTTTTAAAGTTCACTCGAATTTCATTAATCTACTAAAAGATGCTAAAGAAATTAAAGGCGTTTCACCTATCTTTGTACCTGAATTCGCATCCCTTTTCGAAGAACTGGTTATTACAAAAAATATAAATGTCAGCCTAATAATTAAAAAAGATGTCCTGGATAAAATTAGTTCTGAGATAAAACAAAAAATCTTAGACATAAATAATAATCCGGGTTTAAATTTGTATGTTATCGAAGATGACATTAAAATTGCTTTCACAGTTACCGATTATTTCATGTCTCTCGGTTTTTTCCGTCAGGATGGTGTATATGATTACAGTAACGATCTTA
Organism: Candidatus Methanoperedentaceae archaeon; assembly: GCA_014859785.1. Lineage (GTDB taxonomy): Archaea > Halobacteriota > Methanosarcinia > Methanosarcinales > Methanoperedenaceae > Methanoperedens_A. The sequence continues at coordinate 2,041 of JACUTP010000069.1, forward strand.
TTAACTACAATGAAAAGGGTATTGCCTGGGGAAATGAATTATTTGAATATTATAGACGTGCTGCAAAAATTATTTAAGTTCCACAATAATTACGACCCGGCTTCATGATGCCGTTTTTTTCTTTTTTACTATATGAAATAAAATCTGGAATTTTCAATTCAATACTTTCCTGATTTTTTCAGATGCCTTTTCCACCCCGACAAGAATTAACCCGAGACTGGCACCAGGTTCGGTCATTGTTATAAGTAATGCTTTTGATCCGGCACCCGTTACAATAAGTTTACCTTCTGTTGCTTCGACAACCACCCTGTCAGGAATACCCCTGCCCAGTTCGGTTGATGTGGTTTCAGCCGCACCGAGCATTGTGGCAGACATAGCGGCAAAAATTTCCGCATGGTTTCCGTTTTTTTCGGGGATTTTTGAATATAAAACGACACCATCCCTACCTGCCACTGCCGATGCCTCGATACCTCCAATTTTATGGATATCGTTTAAGATTTTATCAAATAAAACTGCTTCTGTAATTCCCACCAACTCCAGAATTTTATTATTATGCTCATAACTATTCCAACCTGCAATAACCTTAATTGTTTATTGGAATATAAACTTTTGCTAAAATATGAGTATATTGCTAAAATTGAACAATATTGTAAATATTTAACTATATATATAATAAATAACATTAAACATTGATTGTGATGTATATGATTATAGTAACGACCTTGCTAACTACAATGAAACTGGTATTGCCCGGGGAAATAAATTATTTGAATATTATAGACGTGCTGCAAAAATTATTTAAAATTGGAGAAAAAATTTTTAACAAAATCTTGCAATCCTTGAATAGATTTATCTCATTGCTTGCAATAAGTTCCATAATAATCGCGATAACCGGCTTCCTGTTGCCATTTTTTTCTTTTTTACTATATGGAATAAATATTGATTTCGGTTTGCTCTTTGCCTCTTTTCTTATCACTTTTGCTGTTTATAGCCTTAATAAATTAACAGATATTAAAGAAGATTCAATAAATAATGCAAATAGAGCAAGATTTACTGAAAAAAACAGCCATTTAATCATTCTGGCTGTGGTCGCATCCACGATTATCGCCATATATTTATCTTATATCAAAAGTATTTTTGCTATTTTCGTTATACTGTTCCCTTTCTGTGTGGGATTTATTTACAGTATAAAAATTGCAAATTTCAGGTTAAAGGATATAATAGGAATAAAAAGCCTGTCAGTAGCGCTGTCATGGGCTTTTATCGGAACGTTCATCCCGGTAGCTGTTCAATCCAGTAATATTTTGTTAGTTTCATTGATTTTTTACTTTTTTTTTTAAAATTATTTATCAATACCGTCATCTTCGACATACGGGATATTGAAGGAGACAGGTTGAATGGCGTGAGAACGATACCTGTTTTTTTAGGCAGGGAAAAAACAAAAAACATTTTATTGTTACTGAACTCAACATTAATACTATGGCTGATATTTTCATACAATAACGGCTTTTTCCAGTCATACCTCCCTATCCTTATTTTCAGTATTTTTTATGGATACGGGTATATCCTGTATTATAGCAGGGAGGGAATAAAAATAGGGAAATCCATTGATCTGGTCGTGGATGGCGAGTGGATACCTGTGGTACTCCTGGTATTATTATTTATCGGCTAATGCGTTAATTCACTCGATATATATAGCAGGTCTCATTGGTACAGCCATGCCGCTTTTATTCCCCGGGTCATATCCAGGCGCATCCGCACTGAATACCTGTATATTGCAATTCACTTCCCTGCTTAAGAACTCCCTGGCTTCGTTCAATGCAGAAACCTCATCAAACTCAACCTCCAGTAATGAATCCATCAATCCGGCATCCATTCCCTGGATATCGGTGATGGCTTTCTGTGCAAACTTCGGGAGCTCCTTTGCATATTTCCTGAGGTCAGGGTCAGCCATAAGCGGTTTCACCAGGGAACTCATATCAAGTACACCATCCTTTTTCAGTGAAATGGCTTTTTTCAGGACATGCTGTTTCCATGCTGCTGCTGTATACAACACAACCTTCTTAGGTTCTATTTTTATAAGCCTGATAATTTCTTCAATATCCCGCAGGGTATTGCCTGTTATTTCTTCTGCCAGTTCAGCGCCCCTGTCAATAAGTGAACCGTCAGCCGCAGGGAATCCTGACAGGGACAGGAAATCCACCCCAAGCTCTTCTCCTATCTCCTCGCACAGATGCGGGGTGAAAGGCGCCATCAGCCTTATCCATGTATCAAGCACCTGTTTGCGGACAGCGCTGCCGCCGCGCCGCTCATACCATTTCATATCGTTCATGAGCAGGTAGAATGCGTTCTGTACTGCCCTGCGGGTATGGATTTTGTTAAGGGAATCCGTGGTTTCTTTTATCCTGTACTGGAGTTTGCTCAGCATCCACCTGTCAATTAATTTCAGGTCTCCCCCTGCCCGGTCACCAGATGCAATAATATCATACGCTGTCTTATAGAACCTTTCAAACTGTTTCCTGGTTGATTCGATATCTGCGTTCCTCCAGTCTGCATCCTGCACATGCTCGGAAATGCTGAGAATATAAAGGCGCGATATATCAGCGCCGTATTTATCGACCGCTGACTTCATGGTAAGAATAGGTCCTTTTGACTTGCTCATCTTCTCGCCTTCAAGCGATACAAACCCGTTTATTGCTATGCCCCGCGGCCAGTGATGCTGCGGGAATATTGCTGTATGGTGGAACAGGAAAAACAAAAGGTGGTTTGGAATAAGGTCCTTACCTGATGAGCGCAGGTCAACAGGGTACCAGTACAGGAAATCATTCCTTACTTTATTTATAATGTCAACCAGGATACCTGTCGATTCTGCTGTACTTTCAGCCGTCCCCTGACCTAACAGCACATAGTTAAAAAACTCCTCTTTCAATTGTTCTGGTTCAATCCTGTCAAGGTATTTTGCAATAATGTAATAACCCATGTATATTGTCGAGTCGCCAAGGGATTCTATCATCCACCCGGGGTCCCACGGCAGTCTTGTTCCCAGACCTTTGCGCCTCGCACAGGCTTTATCTTTCAGCCAGTCTATCTTGTTCTCGAATTCCACCCTTAATTCCGGCGGCACAATTTCCATACCGGCAAGACATTTGTAAACCTGTTCCTTCCATTGCGGGTCTGAATAATTCAGGAACCACTGGTCTTTAACCATTTTTACAACACACATTGCACCGCACCTGCATATCACGGGCTGGACACTGAATTCATAAAAAACATCAGCAATTCCCCTGTCAACCAGGTCGCGCGTCAGTACGTCTTTTATTTTTGATACTGCCACACCAGCGTATTTCCCTGTAGTTCCTGTCAGCACGCCGTTGTGGAATTCACGCCTGTAAACAAGCTTTGTTGCTTCTTCTGCTTTCGGGTCGTTCTGGTCCTTAACATTAAGTGCATTCACTGCCTCAACAGCAGGGAATTCACCATATTCCGGCACCCTGATAAGGGAAATAAGCTTAATCGATGAAACGGCATCCCCGGCAATTCCGTATCCTGATAAATCAGCGCCGCGAAGGTCGCGAAGTGCAAGGTAATCATACGGTGCATGGGCAGGAACGCTCATGACTATTCCGCTCCCGTTTCCAGGACTGACAAAAGATGCGGGAAGCGTAATAACGCGGGTACCGTTTACCGGGTTCTCGACCTGCTTCCCGATAAGTTCAATGCCGGGTACATTGCCGATTAACGTAACTTCCTTATCAGTGAATCTTAATTTTTCATAGGCTTCCCTGCTTACAATCCAGGTCTCGTTATCTCGGAAGGAATCCTTGAAGCCGAGTCTGTTATCAACTTTTATCCTGACATGGTTAATATCAGGGTTCACCCACAGGTTGGTTACCCCGAAAACGGTTTCAGGACGCAGCGTGGCGCACGGGAGTATATCGCTGCCAAGCCTGAATTTGATAAGGGTATAATCAATTATTGTGGCGTCTTCGCCTTTCAGGATGTCATGGTCTTCCACCGGGTTTTCGTCATTCGGGCACCACCTGACAGGATGGGCTCCTTTTACAACCCTGTCCTTTGAGCGCAGGAGGTTGAACTGCCATGTGATGAATTTCTGGTAATGCAGGTCGGTGGTTGTGAATTTACGCCTCCAGTCAATGGAATAACCTATGCTTTTCATGGCAGCTTCGGATTCAACGCTGAAATATTCCACGATTTGTTCAGGAGTACGTATACGTTCAAGAACATCCATCGGGATTTGGTGCAGTTGGTTATACACCCGCATCGTTTCAGGGTCTTTTTTCTGTATTTGCTCAGCCAGCCCGACAATGGGTGTTCCTGTGACATGGAACGCCATCGGGTAAAGGACATTGATGCCCTGCATGCGTTTATACCGTGCAATTACATCTCCGATTGTGAAAGTCCTCGTATGACCTGCATGAAGGTTGCCGTTTAAATAAGGGTACGGGATGGTTATGAAGAATTTTTCCCTGTCATCCGGTTCGGCTTCGTATATCCCCTGCCATTTACGCTGCCATTTTTCCTCTATTTCATGCGGGTCATATTTTTCTTTCATCAGTGATTCCCCTTGTTGCCACTACTTATTAATAAAAAGCTTTAACGGTTTTGGCTGTCCTGGCTCACCCCATATACGACAACATCACCGTATTCGAATAAAACCTCGAACATATCCTTCTGCGACTCAAAAAAAACAGGACTGCCGTATCTTTTTGCCTCTGCTTCACCGAAATAGATGTATGCCACATTATACTTCTCCAGAAGCGCCGCGACCTCATCTATATCCTGTGATGTGTAAATCCTGTTTACATCAGACCAGCGGGTATCTATTTCCAGCCTGGACGGGAATCTCCAGTTAAGCTCATGCCCGGACCATCCCATAACAGTGGGAAGTCCTGTAAATGCGGTTATATACGTATTCCACCGGTACAAATCCCCTGGCGCCTGCAGGACCACAGGCTGTCCCGTAATATTCCTGAACCACACAATCGCCATGTAATCACCTGGATGTTCCTTTTGTACATATGTTTCCCCATCAAGGGTTGGCTCGCCCTGGAAGCCTCCTGATTTCCCGATAGTGGCAAATACCGGATACATGGAAACCATTATAATAAGGGCTATCGCAAAAATTCCCCAAACCTTTTTCCGGGAAAAGGAATCCCTGTACTGGAATATTGCATAGCCTGCAGGAACAGCCCACAGAATCCAGTTGTCAAGATATAATTTAAAGACAGTATTTAACCTGGTATAGGCGGGATTTGCGCTGCCGAGCGCATCTTTTATATAAAAAAGCTCGGAGAATAATGATAACAGCACGCCAGTTATTACAAGGAGCGACACAAAAACCCGGGTGTTATCCTGTTCGTTTAAAATTGACAGTATTGACAGGATTAACAGCGGGACAAGCAAAATCAATAATTGAAACTTCAAAAAGAAAGAAAGAATGGAAAGCAAAATTAAGGCTGTTATGACATATAGTGGTCCGGGCAATGATTTTTTTGGTTTTGGTATGACTGACCAGTATATCAAGTAAAGGAATACCCCATAAACAGCGAGATAATAAACAAGCTCTGTCCTCCCTTCTGATACAAATGAAATGGTCTTTCCGAGTTTATATGAAATATGATACGGCAGGTAGAGCAGGTAGCTCGAAACAGTCACAGCAGCTATTGCTATAATTATTTTCAAATAATATTTTGATTTCAATTGCCTGGCATTATTTTTTGGTAAAAATGCATTATAACCGATGATGAGTATCGATAGTCCGAGGTAAACCGGGTAATCCCACGTATTCAATGGATACAGGAAACCCACAGCCAGTCCAAGTACCAGTACCTGGATAGTCTTAATTGTCCCGGATTTGAAGATGTTTAGCAGGAGAAGTATAATAAGAAGCTGGAAAGTGATGGAAATCATATGAGGATGTACATCACCATGCAGGAAGCTGAAAAACGGGAACTCGTTAATTGTATTGGGTATGACACGAGATGCTGTCCAGTAATTAAACGACAGGATATTATTTATCATATCACTTCTCCTGGACAGGATTTCCATCAACTGGAAAAAACCCACAAGGTTTCCTGCTATTGTTACAAGGAATGCAGTGATTATCCCGTATTTCATTTTTCCCGTAAGGTTGTATCCAATCCCGAGCGCAGTTGTAAAAGCAAGGGCAAAAAAAGAGGCTGTTGCAAGGTTGAATGCTATTGACGGTAAAATCGAGGTGAGCTTAATCAAATCTGCTACAACCAGGTAGCCAAAATAATAATAATACATGACCGTACCTGACATCCAGGGGTCCTGCGGCGGGAATCCCGTAGTCCTGAGGATACTGTTAATAAACGACATATCCATGAACTTCTCGCCGCCTGTCCAGTAAATCTCAGGGCTGTATGCGCGGATAATTGCAAAAATTACAAATGCTGCTGCAAACAGGAGTTCAAACCTTATTAAATACTTTTTATCAACCTGTGGTTTTCCCTTTAACATACAGATTATAAATGAACATGTCCCGATAGCAGCCAGGGAAAGTAAGACTGAAAAAAAAGAATAACCCGCAATAAAAGAAATAATCCAGCTAATATATG
>JACUTP010000255.1 GCA_014859785.1 Candidatus Methanoperedentaceae archaeon
ATTTCACGCAGGAAGACGGCATGGTATGGCACTCAGAACCGTTCAGGGAATGGGAAATAAAACTGACAGACCGCAATACCCAATCACCCGCAGTTGTATTCCGGGGATTCCCGGTACTTGCAGATGTAACAACATTAGACGACAGGGAATTGCCAGGGCAGCAGGACAGCAATTGGGAATATAACCTGAGGCTTGAAGGACCAGAACACTTCCTGCAAAGCAACACCGGATTCCACGTACCGCGAACCCTGAAAGCGTACTCTTATAACCAGATACTTGCGCTGTTACTTGCAGAGCTTGACACGAAATACACCCCGCAGGCACACGCGCAATACTCGTATAATGAATCTGCACCAGAACACCAGTTAGAGCCTTTCATTGACCTGGGGAATACGGACGTAAATCCTGAAATTGCGGTCTCGGTAGACTCAACCACATGGGATGTCCTGAAAACAATCGCAGATGAGCTGAGTAAATACAGCTTAAACAGTACGGGTGAGGCGCAAAAACTCCCGCAGGGCAATACATACGTCCAGACAGTAGACCCTGATTTTAAGATTGACTTCATCCCTTCAAACTTCAGGGAAGGACAGGAACCTGATGAATGGTTCAGAAACACAGAAGATACCTTTGTGGATGGGAGTGCAAACACCCGCATACTCGGTGAATCACCGCATTACGAGATTATCGGGCAGAGTTTCACAGCACAAAACGCGTTTTCCGGAATATACGTCTATGCCGACCCCGCAACAAAACCGAATAATGGACTGGTCACGTTCAGGCTGAAATACGCACGGGATGGTATAATTACCATTAAATCAGAATCACTGTGGGTAAAAACAGCAGAATCGAGTTACACCTTCAAGTTCCCGACTCAACAGCCAGGCACGTATTATTTTGAAATTGAGTCGATGTTTGCTGACAACAACATTGCGTTTAAAACAAGGCAGAACTCAACATACGCAGACGGGAAACTCTGGTTAAGAGGTACAGACTGGAATGCACCCAATTACGAAGACCTTGAGATGAAACTGCTCTCACCGCCATACATCAAGCTCAGTCCTGTAATCACGAAAGAGCATGTAGCAGTCCAGACAAGCGCTGTGGTGAAAGGGCTGTGTGAAGAATGCCTGGATGCACAATACATCGAAGCCAAACACTTATTCACGAACACCTTTGACACGGAACTTGAAATAACAGGTACGAAGGTTATCGGGCAAAAACTGGATTTTGGATTGCCAGCCCATGCCATCAATACAATTGAGATGCCGGTGCGGAATATCAACCCGACCCGTGCGCTTGCAAAGCTCACCTTATACAACGATACCACAAAAACAATAGTCCATTCACAAACATTGATTCCAGTCCCACCCGCATCTTCAGACTGGACTTCAGCATACATACCTGTTGGAGTATATACGAACAAAACCACTGCCTTTTACTGGGAACTGGAAGCGGTGTCTGGTTCATTCACGGTCCAGTCAAAGAA